>DASVST010000442.1:0-4846 GCA_036387965.1 Segetibacter sp.
TATCAATTTTGCCTCCTTCAAATGGACCCCGGGGGATAGTACTACAAAATCTATCAAAGTGGCTCCTGCAAGCAACACCGTTTATACTGTAATGGTAACTGATTATAAAAAGGCTACAGGATCAGCCAGCTTGTTGGTGTATCCTGCCCAGGGTCCCACCGTAACGGCACCAGCGGCAGTTGCCAGGACCAACAGCCCTTCTTCATGCGCTGTGTTGGTATCAGACGCTGACCTTGGTGCAGCGGTTGCGGTTGATAATTGTCCAGGATTAACGGTTAAAAGAACCGGCGTTCCCGCAGGCAATCTCTTCCCTGTAGGGGTTACTACCATTACTTATACAGCCGCTAGTATGAGCGGCCTTACTAAGTCTGCTACCCAAACAGTAACGATAACTGATATTAGTAAGCCCGCTTTCACCACTGGTTTATCTGCGCCGTTAGTAATATGGCCGCCGGATCACAGGCTGAAAGATGTAGCACTTACCTACGCTACTGCGGATATTTGCGGAGCTGTTACAAACAAAATAACAGTTTCCAGCACTGATCCAATCACAGGTGTTAGCGACGGAGACCAATCGCCGGATTGGAAAGTAATCAACGACCACTTGGTGCAGCTCAGGGCAGAACGTGGCAACGGCAGGGAAGCCCGTGTGTACACTATCACGGTAACCCCTATAGACGTGTATGGTAACACAGGTACACCCCAATCAACAAATGTTACGATTGCACATAACATTACAGGCCCTATAACCGGTACTTCCTTTAAGATCGGCTCTACGGTTAATTTCAGTGGCGCATTCTGGGATAAAGGAGGCAATAAACACACCGGTGAATGGGTGATTGATGATAATACATTAGTGAAAGGCATTGTTACTGAACCTTCAGGCACCAAAAACGGCAAATTAACAGGCTCCTATAAGTTTACTGCAGCCGGTACTTATAAGTTAAGGATGAACATCACCGATCAGAATAACCTAACTTCTTACTGCAACACCAACGAGGATATGGAAGCGATTGTAGTTATTTATGATCCAGCAGGAGGTTATACTTGTGGAGGTGGTTGGTTCGCTTCACCCGCAGGTGCGCTTAAATCAGATGCTACTGCCACCGGTAAAGCCAACTTCGGGTATGCGGTAAGTTATTTTAAAGGTGCCGCCAATCCGAAAGGAGAGACACAGTTCGAGTTGAAGGTAGGAAACCTGGAGTTTAATGCGCTCAATTTTGAATATCTATCAATTGATGGTGCAAAGGCACAACTTAAAGGCACGGGCAAGATTACTGGTGGACAGAGTGGCGTCAACTTCATTATGACTGTAGTTGATGGAGCGCTTGACGGCACCGGTATAGATAAGGTGCGCATCAAGATTTACAACAAGAATACGGGACAGGTTTTTTATGACAACGAACAAGGCAGTAGCGATGCAGTAAACCCTGTTACCAAAGTTGGCACTAACAGCCAGATAATAATTAGCGGACGTAATGTAAGCACAGATATTACAACTGCACGCATAGCAGTCGTTGCTTCCGCAAGACAGGAGGATGTACTAACTGCAAAGCTACAAGCACAGGCCTTCCCTAATCCTAGCAACAGCCATTTCACATTATCCATCCATGGCATAAATAATGAACCTATAACTATTCGTGTAATTGATATTCTTGGCAGGTTAGTAGAAGTACAAAAAGGTATCTCCGGAAGCAGAGTAATTTTAGGTGCTACTTATCTACCTGGTTTATACATTGCAGAAGTATTACAAGGAAAAGAAAAAGTGGTACTTAAATTGGTGAAACAACCGAAGTAAGAACGTTTTGTAAAAAATTCAGTAAGGCAGCTTTAAAAGGGCTGCCTTTTTTGTTATTGTACATATTACTATTAAAAGCGAATGAGGATACAAAACCTGTGAACAGCGACAAATCTTTTAATTAAATATCGTGGCAAATAATTTAAAGGATTTGTAAGTTTTAAACGTACCAGTAAGTCTGGTAGTAGGGGGTAATATCCTAAAGAACTATTATTTCTTATAGATGAATTTCCGGCTCTTCGTAGTGTTCCCCAGCACAACTATGTTGAGGCCGTAAAATCAATTCAGCGGTTCTTAAATCGTATGTTGCAGAGATACTCATCGTACGGTTGCGCCGGCTAGCCATTTTCAAAAAAAGCAGGTAGGTTAATTGTTCTAAATAATCGCGTACCAACTCCGTCGTCTCTTAATATGTTACGGAAACTCTATACTTTGCTTACTATCTGTTTTGTGCTCATTTCTTATTGTCTAGTTCAGACAATTTAATCATGGTTCAGACACTACGCAATGAGCTGCTCATTCATCTCCTCCAGTATTGTTTCATAATCATCTTTAAACAACTGATAATATTCACAATTCTTCTACTTTTAAATAAATTTTGTGAAAAATTTGGAAATCGATTTCAAAGGTGTATTTTTGAAAAGCTTTGGTGTCATTATCTGCAAAGACAAGGGTAAAGTTCAAATCATATTTTTCCATAACTGTAGGTAGTAGAGGAGGGGCAGGTGATTTTTTCAACTAGGTGTATTCGTCGCTATTTTAAATACCAACAGAACAAAGACGATGTTATAAAGTACGTTGTAGCGTGTAAGTTCCTTCGAGCTGCGCTTAAAACGCCGACCTTAGATTTTAATTGGTTATAGAAGCAAGGATTAAAAATGCACCACGAAAACAAAATGTGGTGTATAATAATAATGTCAGGAATGTTCAAAGATGGGCAAGCATTGACATTTCTTAGTCGATCATATGTAATTATAAGATATGAAAAAAAAACTGGCGCTCTCCGTTTACTGTATTATGCTCATTGCTACTTATGCAGTAGCGCAGCATTCTGATACTACAAATAAGACAGAGAAACCGCAGCACGATCCTCCAATCACCAGACCACTAAATGCACAAATTGGCGAAGCAGGAAACAACTATGGTTTTGATATGGCTCCCGAGACCACACCGCGTGTGGTCATGGCGGCAGTTCGAACTGTGAAGAGCAACCCGCCCAAAGGACCGTTTCAGCCAACCTGGGAATCGCTTAAAGCCAACTATAAAGTTCCCGACTGGTTTAAAGGTATCAAATTCGGCATTTGTATGCATTTAGGCTTGTATTCAGTACCAGCTTATAAAAACGAATGGTATGAGAAGTTTATGTATGAGTTGCCCGAGACCATCAACTGGCATACAAAGAATTTTGGTCCTCCGGAAAAGTTCGGCTACAAAGACTTCATCCCGAAATTTACCCTCGAGCATTTCAATGCTGATGAATGGGTTACACTTTTTAAGAAGGCAGGTGCTCGTTACTTCGTTCCCGCCTGCCAGCACCACGAGAACTTTGCCCTTTGGGATAGTGAGGTTACGCCGTTCAATTCGATGAAAATGGGACCACACAGAGATGTAATGGGCGAATTCGCAAAAGCAGCACGCAAACAAGGCCTGAAATTCGGGTTCACCAATCATGGAATTGAAAACTTTCAATTTATTAACCCAACTGCTGAATTGTCGGATAGTTTAAGGCGGGCTAAAGCAGACCTGTTTGATCCGAAATGGGAAGGCTTTTACTACTATGCCGACCGTAGTGATGAGGCTTGCCGAAAGTTTTTGGTAGATTGGTACGAGCGAAACGTAGAGCTGATTAACAAGTACCAGCCTGATATCCTTTGGTTCGATAATGGTATTGACCAGCGATACCTCGATCCAATAAAATTGCAATTGGCGGCTTACTATTACAATACGGCTAAGAAATGGGGGAAAGAGGTTACAATTAGTTCCAAGAAAGCAGCCTTTGCACCATCCGGTGTAAATACGGCAACCATAGGTTCGGTGTTAAATTTTGAAGCAGCAGCACCTCCCGGGATACGTACTGGTGTTTGGAATCTCGATGCACCAATTGCAACTTCCTGGGGTTATACTGAAGACATGCGTATGCATAGCGCAGCATCTATCATCGAAAGAATGATTGACATAGTAAGCAAAAATGGAAACATGTTGCTTAATGTTTCTCCAAAAGCTGACGGAACTTTGCCACAAGTGCAGGTGGCAACTTTGTTAAGCATTGGAAATTGGATGGATGTAAATAGTGAGGCGATCTACGATACACATAACTGGATTAAGTTTTCGGAAAAAGACTCAAGTGGTTCAAATATTAATTTTACTGTTAAAGGAAATGTGTTGTATGCCATTATTCAAAAAAAATATCCTTCAGGCGAGATTTTTATAAAATCTCTTCCCGCAAGCATAGGAAAGATTAGACAGGTAACTATGTTGGGCAGCAACAAAAAGCTACAATTCGTGCAAGACAGCAAGGGTTTGAGAGTGAATGTGCCCTCGAAGCCGCCTTGCGAAATAGCCTGGACTTTAAAGATAACCGGCTTAAAGATGAATTCTGAAACGTCTACACCGGATGGAAATCCGGTAGAATACCAACAAAACGGACAGCATTAATTCAAACTAAATGCGATAGTTCCTCCTACTGTAATTCGCCTTTTAGGAAAGAGAGTAGGTAATTCCAGAAGCGATAAAACAGTATAAGCTTAATCCATGAATAACTGGTAGGCAATAATTAGCTTAATCCTTGTTTGCAGCCGTCAGCAGCATAAAAGCACCGTTAGCATTTTAAAAGAAAATACGGGAATAGGTAAGACGATGAGTTTTTAAAAATAAGATTTTATAAGCTGAATTGCGTGCGGTTTAGTAATAGCAAACTGTTGCGATCAATACAGTTAGTACGTTAATTTTTGTGCCGGATTGATGCATCAGGAAAGCGATGAACGTTTAGCAGAAAACGGCATTCAGACTCGTTTGTGTTTTTCTCTGTTTGTATCTTTTGGGCCAGAC
>DASVST010000443.1:0-3369 GCA_036387965.1 Segetibacter sp.
TACTGCACACTTCCGCATGTTATTGAGCTGATGCAGGTTGATTTGGATAAGCTTTTTACGGTACTAAGAACGGAGCCGGAGATTAGTGCCTACATCAATCCCTTTATTAGTGCTTTTTTACATGATTCGATGGAACAGTTAGAGGGGCAGATTGATGCAGCACGAATTGGCCTGGCAAGGCTTTCCTCACCGACGCTGTATTATGTGTTATCTGGCAATGATTTTACCCTTGATGTAAATAATCCATTAGCCCCTAAGGTCGTCTCGCTTGCGAACAATCCACAAAAGCAGGAAGTGTATGGACCAGTACTTTCCCTATACGTCACCCGCATGTCTAAAATCGTCAATAAGAAAGGCTGTATAAAAATGAATGTAGTCGTAGATGAATTTCCAACCATCACGCTACTAAATTTTGATACTTTGATTGCCACCGGGAGATCAAATAAAATTGCAACTACGTTGGCGATTCAGGATGCCAGCCAATTGAAGCTGAATTACGGCAAAGAATGGGCGGATGTCATTGTCAATATTTGCGGAAATATCATTGTTGGCCAGAACCGGGGTGAGTTAGCGAAAGCAGTTTCAGAAATCTTAGGCAAAACCTTACAGGATAGAGAAAGTGTTTCCATTAATAGTAGTGATACTTCTGTGTCCCGTTCAAAGCAACTGGAAGCGGCTGTTCCGGTTAGTACGATAGCCAGTTTATCCGCTGGTGAATTTGTAGGTATGACAGCCGATAATCCAGACCAGGTGATTGATTTAAAAACCTTTCATGCACGAATTTTAAGCGACCATGCAGCGCGTACAAGGGAGAAGGAAGATTATGTATCTATTCCAAGTGTACGGGCTGTGGATTTCAAGGAAGCGATGGTAGTGTATAAAGTGATAAAACAAGATGTGCAAGACATCGTCGAAGTAGTAATGGAACAACTCTTAAATGATCCGGCGTCCGAAAACCTGATTGTAAAAAAGTAGTCCCAAACCATAGTATCAATTCAACTTCACGCATTTTATCGTGGCTGATATTTCCGATTTCGGTCTAATAAGGATGTACAGATCACCTAAGAATGCCTGTATTTATTTTGCATGCAGGATCTTAACTGAATCGCCAACCTGAATAATTATTTTACTCTGTGTACGGGTGCTCTCTTTCACTTGAACCAAAGAATCAAGGCCTTTAATTGAAACAGGCCCTTCTAACGTCATTTTGTTTGGTTCCTTTGGTTTTAAAGAGTAAAAAGAAAATAGTAACAATAGTGATAGCATTCCGATGGACAGGTTGCCGATGCGAAACGACCGATGAGCATAGATTAAATTGCCGGCCTTTAAGGTATTTAGCTCTGTATTTCTTTCAATACAAAAAATGAGGTCTTTGATTTCTTCTATTTTGAAATCAGCCTCAGTGTTGAATTTTCTTTTGACAGTGGCCGTACTCCTTTGTCCGTATTTATATTTTGAAACATTTAAATACTTCGTGGCATGAAGTATACATAGCAGGTAAAAAGCGAGTGTCCCAACAAAAACAATAATGCACAGCACTTTATAACTCGTAGCAATATCCTGGAACTTATCAATATATGTAGGTATGAACAAACTGACCAACGAAAAAATAATTCCGGTCTGCCCAATCAATTGCGATGTTTTTGTGTCAATCGTATTTTGCCTTTCATTTTCCTGCTCGTTCAAATCCTTCAAGTACTGCAGCTTAAGATCAAGATTGTCGGGAAAGCTGAAGTTATCAGGATAAGACGTATTAATTTCCCCTGTTTTAGTAAAACCGAGAAAAGTGAACAGTGACTTTAGCATAGTAGGTAATTAATAATGGCATCTGAGATTTTCAATCCGGTATCCATTTCAATCCAGGCCCATTGACCATTTGGATTGACTTCTAAAAAATAATATTCGCCGTTACTTGCCTTAATAAAATCAAATGCGCCAAATGAAATATTCAACGCTTTCAGCATTGCAAGGCATCTCGACCCTATTTCGTCGGGAATATCACAGGGCTCAAATACCAAATGCTTTCGTCTCCAATCAACAATGGTTTCGCTATCCGATTGAGAATTCACCTTGGCCGCAAAAACACTGTTGTCTACAACAGTAATGCGTAGTTCATATTCCTTATCAATATATTCCTGAAATATGGCAGGAGTGAGTTCAAACGTTTCAAGTTTATCAATAACTGATGTCGGAACGATGTTACTAAAAATCAGCTTAGCTGTATCGTCCGCATAATCTACCCTGCCGCTGCCAATGGGTTTGATTATCGTCTTTTCATTAGAACGAAAAAAGTCGCCCAGATCATCCCGATTTGTGGTAACAAGGGTTTTCGGAATATTGAATCCAATTTGCTGGGCCAAACTCAATTGCAATAGCTTATTTTCAGCAAGCTGCAATGCAGCCGGCCTACTTAACCATTTTGCTTTAATCAATTGAAATAGGTTAGAGAGAAACGCATCAATCTCATTTAGCACATACAATTCCTCTTCTTCTCTCAATCCCGTTACAGATGGAAGTTTGGTTCTTCTGTACCAAACGGCATTGAATTGCCCTTTGGTGAGAATAGAATGGTCTATGGCGTTCCCAAAGTGTAACGATATATTGCTTTTGAGACAATCCTCACAATTGAATCTGAAATAGGGTATGTTTCGTGAATTGAGTTTGCCAATAAGAAAATCCGAGGTATAGTCCTCTTTATGGGTTATTATTAAAATCATTACCGATCACTGTCAGAGCTTTCACTTCGAACTTCAGTAAGTGTCCGTGTGGCCATTAAACACTGGATGTCTTTTGTTCGTTTATCACTATCAGTTCCTTCAATCATCTGTCTCGTTTGCGTCGCAGTTGCCATCAAAATGGAAAGATTTTTCGACAAATCCCTGTCTGAGTCAGTTCCTTCACCAGTTGCTTTTGTAAACGTTTCCGTGCCTAGGCTCACTTGGTTGATGGCAGGCATAGTGGTTCCCTTAATTACATTTAGGTTTAACTCATTATTATACTCAACAAGAGACGTATCGACGTCTTCTTCCATAGCCGGTTCTGCAAATTCCAATAATAAAAAGGGCTTCATACTTAAATTTTACGAGATAGCGAATTTACGTAACTCTCCCGACACTTACTAATCATTTTAGTAAATTTGATTGGATGAAACCTAGGAATTTATTAGAAGAATGGTATAAAGAGGCTTTTGAACGATCCTCTAGATTTCGAATCCAATTACCAGTATTGGAAAGAGAAGCCATTGATTTTATTTATCATACGTTACTCAGTTTTTTTGGTACAAAATTCTTTACTGTCAGCCCACATCAAGATAAGGCTATTGAAAAGACGAGCTGGCTTCTCAGCCTTCTTTCCAACAACAAACAGGCA
>DASVST010000444.1:0-2332 GCA_036387965.1 Segetibacter sp.
AAACTAGACACTCTGCCATGTAATTCTATCCGTCCTTCTGTTGGCTCTGTAATCTGTGAGAGTATTTTTAAGAGGGTACTTTTTCCAGCACCGTTCTTTCCGATAATACCAACTACTTCACCCTGCCTAACATCAAAATTAATATTCTTATTTGCCCAGAATAGATCATCACCTTTAGTGGTTGAATTGATATTCTTTAATGATGATATTCTCTTATAATTCTGGAAGGGCTTTTTCAGGTTATGGATAATAGCGTTTATCAGATTTTCATGCTTAACCTCTTTTAACCCAAGCCTGTAAGCTTTGCTTAGGTTCTGCACTTTTATTGATATGTTATTATCAGGCGACATCGGCAAAATGCTTTTCCATACTTCTAAAATAATAAAGACCTGAAATGAGAATGAGTATCGCAGACATCGAGCTTATTACTACCAAATCAAAAGGAAAATCACTTTGGGTAAAGGATGATCTGAATCCTTCTATACCACCGGCCAATGGGTACAAAGCATATATGTGATATAATGTAGTGCCTATTTTTTCTTTGATCAATGAAGCTGGAAATGCAACAGGTGCTATGTATAATAATACCGGCAAAACAAAACCTAAAGCAAAGCGTACATCACGATATTGAAGGGAGAGTGCTGATAACCATAAGCCTATTCCTGCTGATGAAATTATGATTATCAATAGTGGCCAAAACACTAAAATCAGGTTACTACCTGGTAAATATCCATAGTAAATCATCATTACACAGATGATTAAAAGTGATATAGAAAAATCGAAAAGCTTAGATACAACCGGCGTTAAAGGAATCATCAACCTCGGAAAATAAACTTTGGTAAATATTGAAGAGGAGCTTATTAAACTGTTTGATGCAGTACTTAAGGAAGAAGAAAAGTACGTCCATGGAATAACAGCTAAAGCAGAAAATAACGGATAAGGCATATTTTCTACATCGGGCTTTATACCTGCAAGCCTCCCAAAAATGAAACTGAATATTACAATTTGAAATAAAGGATTTAGTACTGCCCATGTTAATCCTAATATTGTCTGTTTATATAAAACAGTAACATCACGAAGCACCAGGTAGTAAAAAAGATCTTTATAGTCCAACAGCTTTTTTAAACCTGCTAACCCTCCACCTTTACTCTTCTCAATTACAGTCACTTTCATATTCATCCAGATACCAACGGATTAATAATGCGTTTATTTCTTGCCGGTAAATATTAGCGGCACACTTGCGGCCACATATTTAATGTAAGATTTCTCTCTTGTTAGAAGTAATGCCTTTGCAAATAAAAAAAGGCTGTACTTATACTTGTGCTTGTACAAGTTCTTTATACAGAACAATAATCTCTTTTTAAATATCTTTCGAAAGGGCTCTCTTTTATCGTAGTTGTTCAGGTAAACATAAAATTGGTTTTTATGATAAGTAATACCTGAAGAGCTATTAATAAGAGAGGTACTTAGAATCCTATACATCACTGTTTTCTCGGGAAGAAAATGAAACTTGAATTTTTTTGAGGCTCTCAAATAAAAATCATGGTCTTCATATACAAGTGATTCATCGAATCCATTCAATTCATCTAAAACAATTTTTTTTACGATGGCACTCGGAGCAGTTACGAAGGGACGCTCTATCATTTCCATGTATGCACTGCCTTTTATAGGAAAGACTTTTCTTTTAACTACCTGCCCTCCTTTATCATCAATTTCTCCGGCCTGGTTTATGCGAAACATATCCGAATAGATGATGCCGTAATCAGGTGGAAGCGATAGAAAAGTTGTGACCATTAATCTTATTGCACCTTCCAGCAAAACGTCGTCGCAACTAATAAACTTTACATATTCACCTTTAACATGCGGCAGAGAAGAATTCATATTTTTACAAACACCCTGGTTAACAGGATGATTTAGAAACAAGATGTCAGTACCTGTTTCATCTATCCAGTTTTGTATTATCTCTTTAGAGCCATCCTTGGAGCCATCATCTGTAATGATAAATTGAAGGTTTGGATACGTTTGACTACGCATACTGTCTAGAGTCTGCAAAACATAATCTTTGTGATTAAAGCAGGCAGCAACAATTGTAACCAATGGTAGATGATCTATCATATTGTAGAAAGATCGTGAAACTGTTTTTGACTGGATTTTTTCCAAAATTCTTTTTGTTCAATAATCTTGAGGAACAGCTTGTTGCTATCACCATTGCCAAAAAGACTTTTATGCTTTACCTTTTTACATTTTGCTTCAATAATACCATCCTTGACACTATCAAAGTCATAGTCGGTATTAATAATATCATCATTATCTGTTCTACCATTTTGCCTGG
>DASVST010000445.1:0-4657 GCA_036387965.1 Segetibacter sp.
AAAGCCAGACCATTAATGAAGCACGTTATCCAAATCTTCCACCTGGTAAATATGTGTTTAAGGTGAAAGCCAGCAACAGTGATGGCATCTGGACAGATAAGCCACTCACAATGTTTTTTTTTATTAAACCTCCTTTTTGGGCTACAACGTGGTTTAGAATTTTAGCTGCAGTTTTAATACTGATGGTTGTAGCTTATGGTATCCACTTTTATATTTCTTTAAAGATTAGAAATAGATTAAAAGAGCTTGAGAAGCAACAAGCCGTTAATGAAGAACGGCTGCGCATTTCGAAAGATATGCACGATGAGTTAGGAACCGGACTCACTAAAATTGCGCTATTAAGTGAAGTAACGCGGCAGGGATTATCACAAACAAAAAAACAATCCTCGCTTCAAGAAATCTCTAATACCTCCAGACAGCTCACCCAAAAGATGGGAGAAATTATATGGACGCTTAATCCTGGTAACGATACGCTGGATAACCTTGCTGCTTATCTTAAGGAGTACATTTATGAAACAGCAGAATCACTTTCAGTGAATATCCAAACAGACTTTCCTGATGTAATCCCTCCATTAAAAGTCACTAATATGCAACGCCAGCAGATCTTTCTTGTTACAAAAGAAGCGCTCAACAATGCCATTAAACATTCCTGTGCAGATACAATATCTTTTAAACTAAGCCTTTTAGAAGATAAAATTATTTTTACGTTAGCTGATAATGGGAAGGGATTAAAAGCTGAACCTGCAGTTTCGATTAATGGCAAAAAAAATGGATTACGTAATATGCCTTGGCGAATGGCACAGGCACATGGAGAATTCAAGATTTATTCAGGAGACGACAAGGGAACAACGGTGGAGTATAACATTCCAGTAAACAACTAGTACTACTCTTTTCACACTCTCTAAGGGATAGAAAAAATTTATTTTGCATCAATGAGTTTAATAAGAATTGTTATAGTTGAAGATGAGACAGAGATTCGTGAGTCACTGTATGCGTTAATATGTACCAGTGAAGATATTGATGTAGTAAAGCTTTTTGGAGATGGAGAATCGGCAGTAGAGTATTTAAAGAAGAAGCCTGTTGATGTTGCATTATTTGATATCAACCTGCCCGGGATTTCGGGCATTGAAGCAATTGCGCAATTAAAAGATGACCATCCGCGAATACAGTTCATGGTGCTTTCTGCTTACGATGAACCGGATTATATTTTTAGAGCATTGCGTGCTGGCGCATCAGGTTACATTCTAAAAAATGCTGATACAAACAAATTGATTGAAGCGATAAAAGATGTGTTTAACGGCGGCTCCCCCATGAGCAGCCAGATCGCCAGAAAGGTGGTAAATGAATTTGCAACAAGCAAGCCTCTCACAACTTATTCCGAAGAACTATCAAGAAGAGAAAACGAAATTCTTGAGCAGCTTTCGAAAGGTTATCGTTACAAAGAAATAGCCGACCAGCTCTTTATCAGTACAGAAACAGTTCGCACCCACATCCGAAATATTTACGAAAAGCTGCAGGTAAACTCGAGAGATGAAGCTTTGAAAAAGGCTCGCAGTACATAAGGCAATACTACTATTTTCACATCTTTTCTTTTTCGTCCAGGGCTTAGTTTCGTTTAAAATTTCGAATGAAAAAGCTCATTTATACTTGTATTGCTATGGCAGGCATTTCTATGCCATCTAAGGGGCAATATGTATTTACCTACCTTGCCGATTTTGATAAGGTTGGATTATACGGCTTTGCCGATTCTGCCGGAAATACAAAAACAGCCGGTATATACAATTATATATTGAGCCCTGTTGATGGTTTATGTATAGTAGTGGCAGGCATGACGGGTAATGGTAATGTTCTAGGTGTACGAAGAGGTTTTAGTAAACCAGATGGAACAGAAGTAGTGCCACCTATTTATCACAATGTTAAAAATTTCTCAGAAGGCATGGCTGCCGTGGCAATAAATGAAAACATGCTTTTGCCAAACTCCAAGTGGGGGTTTATAGATAACAAAGGGGTCGAAAAGATTTTACCTCAATATGATGATGTAGGATCTTTTGCTTATGGTCTGGCGCCGGTTAGCACAAGTGAAGGAAAATGGAGCTATATTGATAAGAGCGGCGCAGTTAAAATTCCCGGTCCCTTCAGAACCGCAGAAACCTTTTCTGAAGGTCTTGCAGCAGTTTCAGTTCCCTACGACATAGGTTACGGTGTAATGTCTCATAGGTACGGATATATTGATATTAACGGCAAGATGTTTATTAAGGCTGCTTATAACTACGCGAGGCCGTTTAAAGATGGCGTGGCAGTGGTAAACTCAAATAGTGGATACCAAGCTCTTATTGATAAAACGGGCAAACGTCTTACCACAAAAGAATATGTCGAGATACGTGATTACCCATCCGAAGGACTGTTCCCTGTAAAATTGAGCGAAAAGAATAATGATGCAGGTTTAAAAGAAGTCACATGGGGTGTAATTGACAAAACAGGAAAAGAATTAGAGGGAGTGACATTTGACAGGGAGCCAAATTTTAGCGAAGGGCTAACTCTTTTTACAAAAGATGGTAAATGGGGATATAAGGACAAAACGGGGAAAGAGGTAATACCGGCAAGGTATGCAGAAGCCTACAAGTTTTCTGATGGATTGGCACCTGTTAAAATAAATGCAAGAGAAAAAGTGGGATATATAAATAAGGTAGGAGAAATAGTGATTCAACCTAAATATTTTACTAGAAGTGATTTTAGTGAAGGGGTTGCATCGGTGGGTATCGGTGAGGGTTATAATGATAAAAATACGGTATACGGTGTAATAGATAAAACAGGTAAAACAATTATCCCTTTTGAAAAAAGAACTATAAGTGAGTTTAAAAACGGCAGGGCTGTAGCTGAAAAAAATCACATCAGTTATTATATAAATAAAAAGGGTGAAACAACATTGGCAGCAGATGTGGAAACACTTTATAATACACGGTGGGCATTTCAACAATTGAGAAAAAATAATATAGAGTCAGCTTATGAAGCCTTAAAAAAGCTGGAAGACAAAAATTATTCGCCAGCTCAATATTTTCTTGGTTACATTATGCTTCAGGCAAAGCCACCGATGCTTGATGTTACAAAAGGGTCATCCCTTATCTTAAAAGCAGCATCTGCCGGTCACCCCGAAGCAATGTACACAGCAGGAATTATTTACGGAACCGGTATCGGCACCACCCCAGATTACATAAAAGCACTTGAATGGTTTAAGAAAGCAGAAGCTGCAGGCGTAATTACTGCAAGTAAAGAGTTGGGTATTATGCATGAGAAAGGATTGGGTGTGCCGATGGACTATACAAAAGCAGCAATGTATTATCAGAAAGCCGCAGAAGCGGGCGAACCTGTTGCAATGTATAATCTTGCTATGCTTTATTTAACCGGAATAGGAGTTACAAAAGATGAAAACAAGGCTTTTGAATGGATAAAAAAATCAGCCAAAAAAGGCTTTAAGCCTGCCAAAGAACTGGAGGTGAAAATGGCGAAGAAATGACGACAGCAGGTATTGCCGATCATATTGAATAATCACAAAACTCCATAACTCAGTTTCTCTTTTACTGCATTTTACAATTACTACTTTTTTCACACTTTATCTTCCTCCTGCACTGAATAGATTTGTTTAAATATCTGCACATGAAATATTTCTATTCTTTCTGTTTGCTCCTTTTCATTCTCTTAGAAACGTCGTCACAAAACTTAATTCCCTTCAGAAATGCAAAAGGGCTCTGGGGCTACAAAGATGCAGCAGGCAATATAGTTGTAAAGCCTAAATACCAGTTTGAAGCCCATGAGTTTTCTAATGGAGTTGCTATAGTACTTAATTCTGGTTTAAAAGGGTATGGTGTTATTGATTCAAAAGGCAATGAAGTGGTGCCACCCCAATACAATGTTGCGTATGATTTTGTAAATGGGCTTTCAAAAGTTTGCGTTGGTGGTAGGGATATATATGGTACGGGCGGCAAATGGGGCTTTATTGATACAAAAGGAAATGTAGTCATTCCTATAAGATATAAAACTATAAACGGAGAATTTGAAGGTGATAGTTACGCAAGAGCTACAATGGGAGACGAATGGGGAATTATTATTGATAAAACAGGGAAAGAAATCCGTTTTAATACCTGCGATCAATTATATGGCACATTTTATAAATCAAATCTTGCTCTTGCCATAAAAGACAAAAAATATGGCTTTGTTAATAAAACTGGTAAAGTCATTATTCCTTTTGAATATGAAAGATTATATCCTTTCAGTAATGGGCTTGCTGCTGCATTAAAAGATAAAGAAGGTAAATGGGGTTTTATTGATGAAAAGAATAATTGGGTGATAAAACCCCAGTTTAGCTCCGGTGCTTCCTTTGATAATGGATTTTCAGTTATGAATAAAGACTATAAAGCGTATGGGTGTATTGATAAAACGGGTAAAACAACTATACCTTTTGAATATGATTTTATTTACCCAATAACTAAAGTATCAACTCCTTTAGTTGCTGTAAAGAAGAACGGTAAAATAGGGTTTATGAACCCCATTACAGGAAAAGTAATTATGCCTCTGAAATACGACGAATTACAGGATTTTGTAGATGGATTGGCCTCTGTGAAACTGGGGGAAAAATATGGATATATTAATGCATTAGGTA
>DASVST010000446.1:0-5326 GCA_036387965.1 Segetibacter sp.
TGTCCATTATTGCTCTTGCAAGTGTAACGGGATTTTTTACATTCTTAACTATTGCAACACCACCCGATTTCATAGTTTTTCCGTCCATGATCGATGCATCCATTTCAACTTCAGCATTTACGTTCAATGCAGATCCTCTTCCAGCATTGAATAATTCATTATCCTCTAAATAATTTACCGAAGCTTCAACAGCATCCACAGCGCTGCCTCCATCCTCTAATACTGCGTAACCAGCATTTACTGCTTCCTTCAAACCCTGAATATAGGCTTCAGCATTTTGTTTAATAAATTCAGAATCAGGACCCGCTCCTCCATGCACTACCATTGTAATTTTACTCATGTCGTTGTATTTTGTTGTTCCATTAAATACAGAAAAATCAAGCCAGCCATTTAGAAATATTTTAATGCATACATCATTGCTATTATGTACTTAAGTGAGGAGGGTTGAATTTTAAATTGTGGTTGAATGCATGCATTTGTGGTGACACTTTTTTTGTGGAATGATGTTCACAGGTAAAAAATTATGTATATTAAACTTAGTTTTAATCGCCTGCCTTACGTGGCTCTTCATAATTACAATCATTAAGAATGAGAAAAATAGTAGCAGGATTTGCTATAAGTACAGATGGATTTATCGAAGGACCAAATGGAGAAATCGATTGGATCCTAATGGACCCCGAAATAAACTTTGCTGAATTAATGCAGCGTTATGATACTTACCTGGTCGGCAGGATAAGTTATGAGAAAGCATTGCAAATGGGTGCCGCAGCTTTCGCAGATAATAAAACGTATGTTTTCTCCAGAACTTTAGAGAAGGTACAAGAGCCATATCAACTTGTAAAAGATGATGCACAATCTTTCATCGGTAGTGTGAAACAGCAGGAAGGAAAAGATATAGCTGTATTTGGTGGAGCTGATCTCCTGACTTCGTTATTACAAATGGGAGTCGTAGATGAGATTTCTTTATCGGTAATACCGGTTTTGCTTGGTTCAGGTAAGCCATTTATCGGTATGTTGAAAAATCGTGTTCAACTACAGTTTAAAGACACCAAAACTTACGGCAATGGTACGGTGATACTTACTTATAAGGTGATTTAATGAGCAGCTAATTGACGCTTATTATCATGTGCATGCATCCTTTCGTTAAACCATTCTACTACTTTAGATGCAATAAAAACACCGGCAAGGTTGTAAATAGAAGAGAGCACATGGTGCTTTTTATCCGAGTGACCCTTATGCTCTTTATTTATTCCAAGTACTTCAGGAAGGTAAACGGCACCCAAGCCTGAAGCGATGCCCAGTATACCACTTTTAAGATCAGCATCTTTATCTGACAAACCGGTAACACTACTGTGTATTGCGTTATTCAAAAGGTCTCCAGTTAATCCTCCCGAAAAGAATTTTGCCGAATCTCCTTCACCGCCAAAAAAGTTATTTTTCTGTGTTGCAGTCAAATCCAAATTGTCGAAGTGTGGCACGTCCTTGTCTAATTTTTTCACCAATTCGTGAATGCCTTTAATAACTAATGCTCCGGCAATTCCACCTGCTAATGCTGCTAACTTATGGTTCATAAGGTATTTTTTCTAAGTTGATAAAAATACAGTGCCAAGTATGTCAGGCTAATTGCTGTAATTGCTTTTCAAAGTCAAAATGTAAGTCTTCATGCAATGTTCCTACAGCAGTGTTTATTTTCTTGAGTTGCTGCTTGTATAAATTCGTTAGGGCGGTGCTTTTATGAATGGGGATTCCGGAATCTTTTAGCTTGCTGCAAAAATAAATAAGCATTTCTGCTTCGGCTTGTTTTGAGGCTATGTGTTTGCTATACTTAGTTATCGATTTAAGAAGTTTGCGTAAGCTCTTTTTTGTAAGGTATAAATTTGCTTTTGGCAAATCCATAAACTCATCATCCACCTCCTTTTTTACGGTTTCAACATAAGCATGGTCATCAGTAGATTCGAACAATAAATACGTTAGCAATTCTTTGTTTTCTTTCTTATAACGCGCAAGCCTAAGACATAATTCTAAAACCTTCTGAGGCGGAAGATTTGTTAGTTCTTGTTTGATATCGTGTATGGTAGCTGGTTTCATTCTTGCCAATAATAATCCTTGGAACCACGAACTTAAATTTTAATTCTGATGAACGTGTCAAGTGTGTTTGACGTATCTACTTAAAAAATAATGTTGCATAATAGAACGATAGAAAACCTGCTTGAAATAAAGGAAATATATCTTGAACCAGAGGTGAGAAATTATAAGCGTGGCCAGGAAATTCTTACTAAGTATCCCGGAGCAAACCTAATAGAAGTTCCCTCTCATTGGAAGATACCTGAATTGCATGGTAACCACGGATCGATAGAAGACTGGACAAAGATCAAAAGGAATGTGCTAATACTCGGCATCAAAAAATCCCTTTTAGCAAGACCTAATACCAGGAGTTCACACTTTGTTGCTCCGTCGCAATCAAACGGTTGTACAATGGCTTGCTCTTATTGCTATGTGCCACGGCGAAAGGGATTTGCAAATCCTATTTCTATATTCGTAAACATTGAGCAGATATGTAATTACCTGCGCAGGCATGCTGCTAAGCAAGGCATGTTTATGATGCCCGACCAGATCGACAATAATTATTGGGTGTACGAAATAGGACAGAACGGTGACTGCTCGGCTGATGCAGCGATTTGTGATAACGTAAAAGACCTGATGGCCTTGTTTAAGGAAATTCCTAATGCAAAGCTTACGTTCGCTACTAAGTTTGTAAACAGGGAAATGCTTACTTATGATCCGCAACTAAAAACCCGTTTGCGCTTTAGCCTGATGCCGCACAAAATGAGCAAACTGGTTGATGTTAGAACGTCGCCAATCAGCCAGCGAATAGATGTGATCAATGATTTTGTTGATGCAGGATATGAGGTACATGTGAACTTTTCTCCCGTAATATTTTACGAAGGATGGGTTGAAGACTGGCTTGCACTTTTTGAAGAACTAAACGATAAACTAAATGACAAAAGCAAAAAGCAACTTGCCTGTGAGATCATTTTTCTCACTCATAACGAACAGCTACATGAGGTAAATATGGGCTGGCATCCTAAGGCCGAAGAAGTGTTGTGGAGACCCGACTTACAAGAGGTAAAGTATAGCCAGACTGGCGGAAGAAACGTACGTTATAAGAGAGGATTAAAGAAAGAGTTAGTAGATACGTTGATTGATATGGTACACCAGCATTTACCCTATTGTACTGTACGTTATGCATTTTAGTAGCTACATCTAAACACTATGCATCCTATTAATTCTTGGACTTACCTACGAAAAAAGCCACTTGTTGTTAAACAAGAGGCTGATAGATCTGAAATAATTAGGGAATCCCTTCTGTTGTCGCATTATCTGGACTATCCTCCGGTGTGGGTGAAGAAGTCTGGTCTAAATTTTCGTTTGCAGTAAATCCGGGTCTATCAGTGCCGGCAGGAGAGTCAGTTGTTTTTACTTCGTTATCTCCTAAAGGAAAATCGCTTTTCCTTTCTTCATCAGGCTGTCGGTCGAGCCTTATTTCTTTATCCTGATTATTCATAAGCTTAGTTTTAATAAGTGCAACACAATTTATTGTTGATCATTTCTGCCCTGATTTTGGCCTTCAGTTGCTTTATTTCTTGCACGTTCCGCTTCTTCTCCTGATAGTCTTTCTGCGCCATCAGTAACATTTTGTGCTTCACCATCCACAATTGGGTTATCCTGGTTATCTTCAGGTTGACCATAACGATTGGGGTTCGTTCCTGCATAACCTGACTGTTTATTGCCTGTTGCACTTTTATCTTTATCCGTATCCATAATTTGTAGTTTCGGATAATAACAAAAAAAGTATGCCGTCTTTGGAGAAGACATTTTATGGAACCAATCATTCGCTAACACAGGTTCTCCCACAAATGCTGCATATTTGATGAGAAAAATAAAAGAGGTAATGCAACTAGACTTCAACTTTGATTATCGCCTTGAAAATGAAAGAGTTTTACTAAGACCTTTAACCTTGGCTGACGAGGAGAACTTACTGCCCATCAGCCTGAACGAGCCTGATACCTGGAAATATTCACTTGTTTCTGCAGCCGGAGAAGAAGGATTAAAGAATTACCTTCAAATAGCCATTGATGGAAGAGCACAGGAAAAAGAGTACCCATTTATTGTGTTTGATAAAAGAACTGGTGAATATGCAGGCAGTACCCGGTTTTATGATATACAACTTCCCTTTGACGCCTTGCAATTAGGGTATACATGGTATGGAAGCAAATTCCAGGGCACGGGATTAAATAAGAACTGCAAGTTTCTATTACTTGAGTTCGTATTTGAAAAGTTAGGTGCGGAGCGTTTAGAGTTTCGGGCTGATAATGATAATGCAAGAAGTATTGCTGCTATGAAATCTATCGGGTGTAAAGTGGATGGTATTTTGAGAAGTAATATGCCAAGACCCGCCGGACTTCCAGGTAGAAGAGACTCTATTGTACTTTCTATTCTTAAAGATGAATGGTTTAATGATGTAAAGCAAAAGCTGCAGACACGATTATAATAGATATCCTGCTAGAAACATGTAAGCAAAACTGAAGTAAATAACCAATCCTGTAACATCTACCAGTGTCGCCACAAAAGGAGCTGATGATACCGCCGGATCAAATCCGAGCTTCTTTAAAATAATCGGTAACATAGAACCGCTCAAAGTTCCCCATAAAACAACACCAATAAGCGAGGCGCCTAAGGTAAATCCAATCAGCATCCAATACTCGCCGTAAATGCCTGTGAATTGTTGCCAGATTGCAACACGCATAAAACCTATTATTCCAAGCACAGTTCCCAACATTAACCCACTTAAAATCTCTCTTCTTAAAACACGCCACCAATCGCTTATATAAATTTCTCCAACGGCCATTGCCTGTATTATTAATGTTGATGCCTGTGAGCCACTATTACCACCACTCGAAATGATCAGGGGAATGAACAAAGCGAGTACGACTGCTTTAGCAATCTCATCTTCAAAGTAACCCATTGCAGTAGCGGTAAGCATTTCGCCTAAAAATAATATGACCAGCCACCCGACACGTTTACGAAAAAGCTTTAATAAAGGCATATCAAGATACGGTTCATCTAATGCTTCCGTACCACCGATCTTTTGTATGTCTTCGCTAAACTCTTCATTGGCTACCCAAAGAATATCATCTATGGTAACAATGCCCAGCAATACATTGTTATCGTCAACAACAGGCAAAGCGACACGGTTATTCATCTTAAAATCCTGGTTCGCTTTTTCCTGGTCGTCGTTTACATTTAATGATATTACCCTCTCATC
>DASVST010000447.1:0-6561 GCA_036387965.1 Segetibacter sp.
AAACGCAAAGCAATACTCGATGGCATGTTTAATAATGAAGCAAACGCTCACAAATTTGTAAACACTATTTGGGGTGAACCTAAGCAGGAACAGTAGCGCTATCGTATACTTTACCTCTTTCGGTTTTTAGCATGCGTGCCGGGTAACGATTAATAACAATATAATCATGGGTAGCCATAATCACTGCAGTTCCAAAATCACGTGCAATGTGAAATAGCAGCTGCATGATTTCGTCGCTTGTTTCTGGGTCGAGGTTACCTGTTGGTTCATCAGCAAGAATAAGTTTTGGTGAATTAAGTAAGGCACGGGCAATATCAACCCTCTGCTGCTCTCCACCGCTCATTTCAAAAGGCATTTTGAAACCTTTACTTCTCAAACCAACTTTATCTAATACATCATTTATCTTTTCTTCAATAAGCTTTTCATCTTTCCAACCCGTTGCCTTTAGAACGAAGCGAAGGTTCTCATGCACGTTTCTATCGGTTAGTAATTGAAAATCCTGGAAAACAACACCAAGCGTACGGCGTAAAAATGGAACTTTCTTCCAGTCCATAGCTTTTAAATTATACCCAGCTACGATTCCTTCACCTTCTTTTAATGGTAAATCGCCATACATCGTTTTCAATAAACTGCTCTTTCCTGTACCAGTCTTGCCGACTAAATAAACAAACTCACCTTTACTAACTGTAAGATTTACATCCTGTAGAATAAGATTACCGCCCTGGTAAATGTTAGCGTTCTTTATTGATACAATTGTTTCTGACATGAGTGATGTTTAAGTTGCGCAAAAATATTAATTGAACGTAGTATTGCCTAACATAAATATTACCATCGGGCAAAAAGGGTGTTAATAATTATGTCTGATCTATGATGTGGATTGTGTACAAGGGTTTTAATTTTACATCCCTATTTGCCTCCTGTCTTCTCTCTCGTCTTAATATATAATTTCTCCGAAGGCGCCTTTCAATAGAAGTTCCTTTTTACTTGATTCTTCTACCCTTCCAATAACTTTTGCTTCAATACCAAAATCATTTGCATACTTGATAAGCTCAGGTGCAGACTTTTTAGTTGTAAATATCTCTAATCTATGTCCCATATTAAAAACCTGGTACATCTCTTCATAACTTGATTTTGATGCCTCTTGTATAAGCTTAAAAATGAGAGGCGGTTCAAAAAGGTTGTCTTTTATTACTCTCATTGGAGAAGGTAAATATTTCATGCACTTAGTCTGACCTCCACCGCTGCAATGAATCATTCCATGGATGTCTTCCAAATTATTTTCAAGTATCTTTTTTACAAGCGGCGAATACGTTCTCGTAGGGCTAAGAATGAGTTGTCCGATGTTGATTGGTGGTTGGCTGAAAGAAGCGGCATTTCGGTCGTCTGTCGTCTGTCGTCTGTCGTCGTTTAACTCATCTGTTAAACGATGCTTACCAATATAAACAACTTCATCTTTCAAAGAAGGCTCAAAAGTTTCAGGATAATTTTCAGCATACCATTTACTTAGTATATCGTGTCGTGCACTTGTTAACCCATTACTTCCAATGCCGCTGTTATACTCAGCTTCATATGTTGCTTTACCATAGCTTGCAAATCCTACAATTACATCTCCGGGTTTTATTTTATCATTAGTTATTAACTTGTTTTTCCTACAACGTACTGCCATGGTTCCGTTTACAGCTATTGTTCTAACCACATCTCCTACATCAGCGGTCTCTCCTCCCAAAAAATGAATATTAATTCCTAGGTCAGAAAGCCAGTTAAATATTTCGTTCGTACCATTAATAATAACCTCAAGCACTTCGCCAGGTATCACAGTTTTGTTGCGGTCAATTGTAGAAGAAAAAAGAATATTATCATAAATACCCGTACATAGTAAATCGTCAAGGTTCATAACAATTGCATCTTGTGCAATTCCTTTCCATACACTTATATCACCCGTTTCTTTCCAATATAAGTAAGCAAGAATACTTTTTGTTCCTGCCCCATCTGCATGCATCACATTCACCCATTCAGCATCGCCTCCTAAGGTATCAGCATACAGTTTGCAAAAGGCATTTGGGTAGAGCCCTTTGTCTAGGTTTTTAGTTGCTGCATGAACCTCTTCTTTTTGTGCTGACACTCCGCGTTGAGAATACAATGACATTTGATTGGCGATTTTAGATTTGCGATTGCCCGATTTTGACAAATGTACAAAAGAGAAATGCAGATAGATTTTAAGGTTATGAACTATTGTAGCAGAATGCTTATAGTGAGTGAAACAATCTACAACCTTCAATCGCAAATCTAAAATAGAATTAGCTTTGCTACCCATTATGATACAGGTTCACAAGGACTTAAACCAGCTACCAAAATTCAAGAACGCTGTTATTACGATAGGCACCTTCGACGGAGTTCATTTGGGGCATCAGCAAATAATTAATCAGCTAAAAGATGAGGCTCAATCTCTCGATGGAGAAACAGTAATAATTACGTTTCATCCTCATCCGCGTAAGATAATTTCAGGCGGAACATCAGATGTAAAAATATTAAACACTCTTGATGAAAAAATAGAACTGTTGAGTAAGCATGGTGTTCAGCATGTTGTTGTGGTTCCGTTTACAGAAGGGTTTTCTGAACAATCAGCCAAAGAATATGTGAAGGATTTTATTGTTTCAAAATTTCATCCACATACAATTATCATTGGTTATGATCATCACTTTGGCAAGGGTAGAAAGGGAGATTATCATCTGCTCGAAAGAATGGGTGAGCGATACAATTATAAAGTGAAAGAGATTTCAGAGCATATTTTAAATCAGATAACGATAAGTTCAACTAAAATACGAGGAGCTTTATTACACCATGATATTAATGCAGCAAATAACTTTTTAGGTTATAAATATTTTTTCTCCGGAGTTGTTATTGAAGGAGATAAGATCGGAAGAACGATTGGCTACCCAACAGCTAATATAAAAATGAACGATGAAGGAAAACTCGTTCCCGGTGATGGTGTTTATGCTGTAGAAGTACTGCTTAAAAACAATTGTTCAAGGTACAAAGGCATGATGTACATAGGCACCAGACCTGTAGTAAACGGTAAGTATCGGGTAATAGAAGTAAACATTTTTAACTTTACTGAAAATATCTACGGAGAAATTGTACAAGTAGAACTTCATCATTTTATCAGGGAAGACATACCCTTCAAAGGACTTGAAGAACTTACCGTTCAATTAAAGAAAGATAAAGAAGCAACGCTGGAGAAAATGCAAGCACAGATAAATCAATCGTGAGACGTGAAAGGTCAAACGATATATACTTCACGTGTATCGTATGAGGTTACGAAAAACTTACCCCATAATCTTGATCACCAACTCCTTCATAAGTTCAGCATCACTGGTACCTGCGTCGTTTACACCTATGCTCCGTAAATTATATTCATGCAGCAACAACAGCGTTTTTTCTGTGTTCCTGAAATCATAATTGCGGGAGGCGCCGATATAATCCTTCACGAAAAAAGGATTAATACCCAGAGCAGAAGCTACGCTCCTTTCGTCCTTAGAATCTAAACCAAAAATTATATAAAGCTTACTAAAGAAATTATATAGCGCAGGTAAGATCATTTGTATGGGAGCGGCTTTCGGGTTAGAACTGAAGTACTGAATTATACGAATAGCCTTTGCAAAATCTTTTCGTGCGATTGCATCCTGCAACTCAAATACATTGAACTCTTTCGAAATACCTACATATTTTTCTATGGCTACTTCATCAATCAGTTTTGTTGAGCCGAGGTTTAGCCAAACCTTGTCAACTTCATTCTCGAGGCGGTTCAAATCGTTGCCAATATGATCTACAAGTAAACGTAAAGCCTGTGGAGTTATATCATATCCTTTCGATTTAACCATGTCTTTTGTCCACTCCGGAAGCTGGTTATCGTAGAGCTTCTTTGTAGTTAATACTTCGCCCTTTTTCTTCAGCACTTTAGCAAAGTTGGTGCGACCATCTACTTTTTTATCTTTATAACTAACTACAAACACTGTGGACGAGAGTGGATTTTCAACATAGCTTTCCAATTTGTCAATATCCTTCATTTGCTGAGCCTCTTTTAAAAGCACAACCTGCCTTTCAGCAAACATCGGGTAACGTCGACAGGCATTTACAACTGTTGCCCAGTCGGCATCACGCCCATAAAAAACCGTGAGGTTAAAACTTGCCTCACTTTCATTCAGAATATTATGTTCAGCATAATCAACAATCTTATCAATAAAGTAAGGTTCATCTCCTTCCAACCAATAAATAGGTTTGTATGCTTTGATCTTCCATTCAGATAAAATCTTCTCAGCCGACATTAGTGTTTATAACTTTTTCTTTTTGCAAGATATGTTAGCCATCTCTGAATAACTATTTAAAGGAAAAACATTGTGGAATTTATGTTTGAAACGCATCTTTGTATAAGTTCTTTGATAACAAAAAACGAGGTCATCCATCAGCGTTTAATCTGCAACAATGATTTTTTGTGGGTCGAGTAAAGGAATGTTTTTAAAACGTAGAATTACCTGTGCTACTACCACAACATCTCGTTGGCAGTATTCCACAATTTTTGGTAAGTCTTCGTGCTTATAATAAACTTCCTGTACCATACTTCCATCCATGTCTGTTTTTGAAGTAGGGATGCCTAAAACATTTGCAAGCAGGTGAAGTGTTGTGTAGTTTTTATAATCACCAAACTTCCACCATTGCATTGTATCAAGCATATTTATTTCCCATGGTTTTGCACCTTGTATTTGAAAATATTTTGGTAATGGAATCTGGTTAATGATCAGGCGCCGACAAATGAAAGGAATATCAAATTCCCTGATGTTATGCCCTGCAAATTGAAAGTTTGGATGCCTTTGAACAAAACGGTCAACCAATGATATAAACTCTTTTAGCAAGTCTGTTTCTTCTTTGCAGCAAATGCTTTTTAGTTTAAAACATAACCTGCCACCTGCATCTTCATAATAGAAACCTGTAGAAATGC
This sequence comes from Segetibacter sp., assembly GCA_036387965.1. Lineage (GTDB taxonomy): Bacteria > Bacteroidota > Bacteroidia > Chitinophagales > Chitinophagaceae > Segetibacter. Next base: position 4,997 of record DASVST010000447.1, read on the forward strand.
AAATCACTTTACCGAACTCTGCTAATATGCCTGCTTTTTGTTTATATGGAATTTCACCATCAGGATTGTCTGGCAAATTTTTTGATGCCTTGTCGAAAAAAAGTTGCTGCCACTCAGCTGTAAGTGAATTATATTCCGACACTTGCGGCACAGTTTCAATATCAATCAACAGAAGGTTTAATAATGATATATTATTATACAAAATGTTATAATTATATTAATGGTTGATGTTTATTCAAGTTGTCATTACTTTTATCCAATAATAAAAAAATCAAATGAGTTACACACCGCAAACTTCAGCTACGCCACAACCACAAAGACCTGTAAAAAAAGATGACCGTAAACTAATATACGGCATTTTAATTACTGCCCTGTTAGGAACATGGGGTTACATAATTTGGGACAAGAGCAAAAGCAAAGAAAGCATGACGCAATTGGCGTCACAGGTTTCTACTGTCGACTCTTCGCGCAATGCAATACAGCAGGAGTATAACGATGCATTGGCGAGATTGGATTCTGCTACGGGAAACAACACTGAATTACAAGGTGCACTTGCAGAAAGAAAAGCAGAGATTGATCAACTAAAACAGGAAATCAATTCTATCACAAGAAATAAGAACGCTACTGCTGCTGAACTTTCGAGAGCAAGACAGTTAGTAAGAACTTTGAATGGCAAGATTGATGATATGTATGCTGAGATTGAAAGATTAAAGGGCGAGAACCAGGAGCTTACAGCATCCAACACTCAACTTACTACAGAAAAAACACAGTTGACCACAGAGAAAACCCAGTTGCAGGAAAATCTTACAGCTACTGAAACTGTAAAGAAAGAATTAGAAGTGAAAGTTGATGTAGCATCTACCCTTCATGCTTCAGGACTTGCTATAACACCTATTGATTTAAGAAGAGGTGGAAAAGAAAAAAGTACCAGCACAGCTAAAAGAGTTGATGTATTAAGAATCAGTTTTCAACTTGATGAAAACCGTGTGGCACCAAGTGGCTCAAAAGAATTATATATCTCTATTACAGATCCAAAAGGAGCACCAGTGTCAACACCAGAACTAGGAAGCGGTACATTTGATACACGTGAAAGCGGTAGTAAATTTTTTACAACAAAAGTTAACGTTCCTTATGAGCAAGGCAGAAGAGCACCTGTAAGCTTTGATTGGAAACTACCTAACGGAAACTACCAGACAGGTAATTATAAAATTGAGGTTTATCACAATGGTTTTCTTATTGGACAAGGAGTAAGGAGTTTAAAGAAAGGGGGATTGTTTGGATAATACATCCAATCTTAAATATCGAAAAAGAGGTCGCCATAATGACCTCTTTTTTAATTATAGCAATGCCCTAAGAGAAGCTCTTCCAATATGTATTGTTCTTGTTTCTGCCGGCTTTCTGCCTTCATATTGAAAGCTTAATTCAAGGCTGTTGCTGAGGCGCTTGGTGATATCAAAGTTCCATAAGAAGTTTTGTCCTGGAAGTAACCCCTCCAACATTATGTAACTGATAGTACTATTAACTGCACCGCTATAAGTAATGTTGCTATAAGTAAACTTTCCATT
>DASVST010000448.1:0-28371 GCA_036387965.1 Segetibacter sp.
GTTTATAATGCAGTAAGTGTAAGTGATAAAGTAAATAAGAATGATATTAAAGAACCGAAAAAAGGAAAGAAAATTACCCGCGATGAATATATGAAGCTTTTGCAGGAGATGAGGGGTAATCCAGGTCCTGGTAGCAGGATGATCAGGATAGGATAAGCTGCCTAAAATCTTTTTGAGAGCCTCACGTATGTGGGGCTTTTTTGTTTGGAATAACGCTAAGCGTATTAAACCTTTCCGCTTTAATAACTGTTGCATGACTGGCTTTATGAAGGAACAATTATTGTGTTTCTTTACAGCTAACAAGTACGTTTATTATGAGAAGAGTTTTTTCTACAACTTTCAGTCCTGCGAATATTAATACAGCATTACTGCTGTTAAGAGTAGCTGTTGCAGCCTTTATGCTCACACATGGTTTGCCAAAATTGATGAACATGATGTCAGGCAATTCTCAATTTGGAGACCCCTTGGGGTTAGGGAAAGATGTTTCACTTGGTCTTACTGTTTTTGCAGAGTTTGTTTGCTCTATTTTATTGTTGCTTGGACTGGCAACAAGACTTGCCTTAATTCCATTGATCATCACGATGCTTGTTGCAGCGTTCGTCGCTCATGCAGACGATCCTTTTGGAAAAAAAGAAATGGCTCTTTTGTACTTAGTTGTTTTTATTACGCTGCTAATTACAGGTCCGGGAAAATACTCCATTGATAATGCACTTGCAAGGAATAGAAGGTAAAGCAGCAATTGTAAATATTTTCAAACTAATTTTACCGCCTGAATTCGTATCAGCAATTGAATCCTTTACTTCAAAATATTAAAAATGAACCAGGAAGACCAGGTAAATACAAACGTGAACGCTAACGGCACAAGTGCCAGCGCAAGTTCAACAAATGGCTCAGAAAACAATGGTGAACATTCTAACATTCTCACCACAAGACAGGGGCATCCTGTTTCGGATAATCAGAATATAAGAACGGTAGGTAATCGCGGACCTGCTACAATGGAGAACTACCAGTTCTTAGAAAAAATGTCGCACTTTGACCGTGAACGTGTTCCTGAACGTGTGGTACATGCACGTGGTGCAGGTGCTCATGGAATTTTTGAAGCATACGGAACGGTTGGAGATGAACCTGTTTCTAAATATACACGTGCAAAATTGTTTCAGCAAAAGGGTAAGCAAACACCTGTTTTTGTTAGGTTTTCAACAGTTGGTCATGGGGGACATTCGCCTGAAACGCTTAGAGACCCACGCGGTTTTGCTGTTAAGTTTTATACCGAAGATGGTAACTGGGATCTTGTTGGTAACAACCTCAAAATATTTTTTATACGCGATGCCGTAAAGTTTCCAGACCTGATACATTCTCAAAAGCCTGACCCGGTAACTAATATCCAAAGTGGTGAGCGCATTTTTGACTTCATCTGCAATACTCCGGAAGCAACACACATGGCTACCTTTTTATTCTCACCCTGGGGCATTCCTGCAAATTACAGGCATATGCAAGGTTCAGGAGTAAACACATACAGATGGGTTAACGAAGAAGGTGTTGGTGTTTTAGTAAAGTATCATTGGGAGCCGGTGCAGGGAATCAAGAATCTTACACAAGCGCAAGCCGAAGAAATTCAGGCTAAGAACTTTAACCATGCTACGCAAGATCTTTACGAAGCAATCGAAAGGGGTGAATATCCCCAGTGGGAATTGCTTGTACAGATAATGGAAGATGGAGAACATCCCGAGTTGGATTTTGATCCGTTAGATGATACTAAGCTCTGGCCAAAGGAGCAGTTTCCGTGGATGCCTGTGGGTAAAATGACACTTAACCGTAACCCTGTAAATTACTTTGCAGAAGTAGAACAATCAGCTTTTGGTACCGGTGTGTTGGTTGACGGTTTAGATTTTTCTGATGATAAAATGTTGCAGGGAAGAACATTCTCTTACTCTGATACACAACGCTACAGGGTTGGTGCAAACTATTTACAGTTACCGATCAATGCCCCTAAAAAACACGTTGCAACTAACCAGAGAGATGGTCAAATGGCATACCGCCAGGATCTTGTTCCGGGCATGAACCCACATGTAAATTATGAGCCTTCAAGTTTAGGCGGATTAAAAGAAGCACCAAAAACAGGTAAAGATCATACACCTGCTTATTCAGCAAGCCTTGTCCGACAGAAGATAGATAGAACAAATGACTTTGGACAAGCGGGAGAAACTTACAGGAATTTTGAAGATTGGGAAAGAGATGAGCTTATTAATAATCTTGTAAATACATTGGCAAATGCTAATAAGGTTATACAAGATAAAATGATAGAGAACTTTACCAAAGCCGATGCCGATTATGGAAGACGTGTTGCAGAAGGTTTAAAAAATGTAGCTACTAACAAAGGAACTGTTGGAGCACCATTTGGCGCAACAAAAACAGAAGAAGGAGTGCAGCAAGCGGAAGATATTTCCAGAGAGGCGAAACCTTATTGATCAAACATAGAAGAATGTAAACCCTTTGAAGTTTCAAAGGGTTTTTTTATGAGTTGATAAAAGATCCTTGAGCATGTCCTTAGACCTTTTTAACCTATAGCATAAAGCCGGGAACGTCAACACACAACATGCTATAACTAGCATTGACCTTCAATAAAATAATAACTTTTGAATAGCGTATAGCATATATTAGCTGTTAGCTGCAAGTTGAAACATTTACACCTGGTATGACTCCTAATACAATCCGCATTATAAAACGGATGGCAAAAAGAATACTTATTTTATCTTTTTTTCTTATTCTGTTCATTGGTTATGGATTGTATTTAATGGATGTCGAAGACCGATATGGAGATTTGCAAAATTTGTACTGGGATTCGAAAGACGGTGATATTATACTTAATAAACTAAATTCTAAGATCGGGATCGTAGAACTTCGTAAAAGTAGAATTTTTGTGAAAGAAGGTGAAAGGTTGGTTGATGTTGAAGAATGGCTTGATCCAGAAGACAAGAGAAAATTCCAAGCAGCAATTTATCGACCTAAACTTTCAATCAAAAAAGACGAAAACTTCGATAGAGGCAGTTTGAATTCTGGATGTAAATTGATTACAGAGGTAGATGTAGAGTATTAACCTGCAGCTAACAGTGTGTTTATAAAATTGTGGCAGGACGTTAAGCATTCGACTTTAAACCGCTATTTTGCTTTTGCTGTTAATTGAAACAGACGTTTTTCAATTGCCACAACTTCATAAACACCTAACGTTAGCGGCAATAAGCAAATTCAAAGAACTGAGAAAATTAATGCAGCGTAAAAACATGTAACATGATACATCCATGCTTGGGTAATGTTATCCTTTTTTTCTTACTTGTAAATACCGGCTGTAATGCACAGTCCGTCGAACAATCAAATCAAACAACCAAAGTATTTATTGAAGTTAAATTTTCTTCACAAGGCTCTATAGTATTAAACTACCTCGACTCGAACTATCATTCTACCAATATAAAATTGAGAAATTCTGTACAAAGAGATATTGTTGTTTCAAAGAACCTGCACGTACAAGGTCCTACTGTTTTAGGTGTGGTGCAAAAGGAAGGGGATAAATTATTTTATCTGTCTTTTCTCACATGGCCAGGAGATAGCCTTTTTATTACATTGGACAGTAAAAATCTAATGTCTCTATCAAAAGAGACAAGCGTATTAGACCTGTCTACTATTTTTGGCAAGACAGAGTTTAAGCAGTTAAATCAAGTATATGGAATTGGTTCTTTAAATTTCTTATTAGATAGTGTAAAGAAAACCTATCTGCATAATGAGTCGAAAATTAGAGAATATTCGCTTCAGAAAGAGTTAGAGCAAAAGAGGATACAGACATTGCAATCGTATAACAAACTATTATATTATTCGAGCCTGTTTAAAGTGAATTATGAAACTTATACACCTGATTCTATTTATGCAAATACGAAAATAACTAAAGTAGCAAAGGATGCTACTTCTGATGCAGATATATTCACACACATCTATTCGGGATTGTCAAAAAATATAATCTATTACCTAGCTCAACGTGAAGCACGTATCTCAAATAGCCCATCACCTGATATTTTTGTAAACATGAAGTATCTACCTTCGGATTTTCATAAGAAAAAGCATTTCGATGGTTATTTTCATGACCTTCTCTTGAATAATGAAAACATTGTTACTACTACTCAAAGAGCTAACATAGTCAACAAGTACAAACATTTTTTGTTCGATACAACTTCCTTTATTACTAAACTTGCGTTTCAAAAACAACCTATACCTAACGAAGTAATGGATGCTCCTTTAAAAAGCTTGAGCGGGTCAGTTAACAAATTTAAAAACCTAATAAGCTCTGCTAATGGGAAGGTGATTCTTATTGATTTCTGGGCTAGTTGGTGTGTACCTTGTATTGCTGAAGTACCACATTTAAAAAAAGCAGCTGAGAAATTGAAAGACAAAATTACGATTTACTCGATGAGTATAGATTCAGATGAAAGTAATTGGAAGAAGGCGACAAAAAAATATAATCTATTATCAAATTCTTTTTTACTGGAGAAGTTTGAAAACCACCAGATAGTAAAATTCCTTCAGTTAAACGCAATTCCTCGTATAATTTTAATAAATCGTAAAGGGGAGCTTCTTGAGTCGGACTTCTTAAAACCTTCTAATAAAAACTTTCAAATTACTTTGGAAGACATTCTTGCTCAGAACTAGACTTATGATGAAATGAAAAATGCTAAAGAGGAGTGCATTTTAATCTTGTGAGACAGACTAATCGCCTTCTAGAAGGCGAAAGTGAGTAAATCTGTTGGCATTGGTGGTTTTCCTACATGATGGCCGAGGACATTGAGCATCTAACTTTAAATCGCAATTTTGCTTTTGTGGTTAATTACGTCAACTCAATAAAATTTCTTCCTTTTGCATCCATTCTTTTTTTTGTTTAAAAGAAGTTGCTGTTGTCTAAGACCTTGTCAGGCTGATGCACCTATTATTCTAAATGACCTGCAGCAACAGCAAAAGAAAGCGGAGTACTATTACGCACAAAGGGTCTGCTAACTAGACGCAACAAAAGGTCACTCCGCTGTGATTTTACAATTCTCCACATATTTTAAGTTTTCACACTACCTGCACCCCCATGTAGTAATAATAGTATTACAATATGTAAAAGATCGTATTGGAACCAAAGCGCAACAGCCGATGCCATGAAATACGAATGCTGGTTTACAAAAATTATTTAAACATATCAGGATGCATTTCATCCCAATTTGTAGCATCCTGGTAAGCTTTAGCTACGGCGAGTAAAGTCGCATCGTCGTAGAGCTTACTCAAGAATGTAATGCTGGTTGGCATTTTTGAACGATTGAAACCTGTTGGAACACACACTGCCGGATGACCGGTGAGATTTGTGATCGCTAATTGACTACCACTCGCCCATGTAGGCACAATTACAACATCGTACTGATCGAACCATTTGTTAACTGTCTGCATTAATAAGGAGCGATGGCGGTTTGCATTTATATATTCTGGTGCCGGAATTAACCTCGCTACGCGGAAGTAATTAGGCCAGTCGCCCCTGTATTGCCTTGTCATCTGATCATCCAACTCTGTTCTTGTAAACTCATCGAAGGCTGCTGCACTTTCTGCACCGAGGATTATACCAACCATGTCAAAGTTGTAAACGCCGCTATCTGGAAAGATCACAGGTTGCAGGTTAACACCAAGCTTTCTCATAACATCAAGAACCTTTAAATCATTTGAAGCTGTGTCCCGTATTCTGTCGAAGTAGTTTTTTGCATAACCGATTCGCAGTTTCTTTATATCAACCTTTTCGTTATAGTTAAATGGCATGTTTACGGCACTTCCATCAAGTCCATCGGTGCCGTGAATGTAATTGAATACTACAGCGGCGTCTTCGGCACTTCGTGTTATTGGTCCTATTTTGTCAAGACTCCAGCTTAGCGCCATCGCGCCACTACGGCTTACACTTCCAAATGTTGGGCGGAAGCCTGTAGCGCCACACGTAGTTGATGGTGAAATTATTGAGCCCAAGGTTTCGGTGCCAATTGCGAAAGGAACAAGACCTGCCACTGTTGCCGAAGCTGATCCTGCAGAAGACCCACTGGAACCCGATTTTATATTCCATGGATTTTTTGTACGACCACCATACCAGTAATCACCCATTGCCAATGCGCCTAATGTAAATTTGGCTATCAATACTGCTCCTGCACTTTTAAGTTGTGTGTATACAAACGCGTCTTCATTTACTACTTGCTCTTTATATGGCTCGGCTCCCCATGTTGTTTTTGTACCTTTTACACTAAAGAGATCTTTAAGTCCATAAGGGATGCCGTGGAGTGGACCGCGATAATTTCCTTGTGCGATTTCTCTGTCTGCCTGCCTTGCCTGCTCCAATGCAATGTCTTCAGTTAAGGAGATAACACATTCAAGTGTGTCGCCATATTTTTTTAGCCTATCTATAAAAAATCTTGTTAGTTCAACTGAAGTAATTTTTTTTGATTTCACTAAAGAGGCTAACTGCAAGATGGAATAAAAAGCAAGATCATTTCGGTTGGCAGGTAGTGATATTTTAGAAGAAACATTCCACTTGATTTTGTTTTGCGTGGTGTTGAATTTCATGCCCGCAACAACAGGACTATGCGAAAGGCTCATTGCAACGCTATTGTCAAGCTTGTACTTTCTCATGTTAATGTAATCGTTACGGTTAAGGCGAACATCACGATGCATAGAATCAAGTTCTTTTTGGGTGAATTTCAAACCGAAAACATTAGCTGCGACATTGATATCTGCTTTGGTTATGGTGTCTTGAGAGAAAGCGGTCGTAGAAAGAAGAACGATTACAATAAGTGAGAAAGTGATCTTCATAAAAAAATATTTGACGTTGAAATTAGATAAAGTTTGTTTGAGTTAAACTGCGAGAACTAAATATTAGTTTCAAAACTACCAGAACCATAGAATAAAAAAGCCACCTTAGCAGGTGGCTTTAAAAACTATCACGAAAAGATGTTAAGCTTCTACAGCCTCAGCAATCTTTGCTCTTATTTTGCCCTCAAGTTCGGTAGCTAATTCAGGATTGTCGTGCAACAACTGTTTTACCGTATCACGTCCCTGGCCGAGTTTGTTTGTATCGTAACTAAACCAGCTTCCGCTTTTTTGTACGATACCAAGTTCAACACCCATATCTATGATCTCACCAATCTTACTGATGCCCTCTCCATAAATAACATCGAATTCTGCAGAGCGGAAAGGGGGTGCAACTTTGTTTTTTACCACCTTCACCTTCACGCGGTTTCCGATTGCCTCATCACCATCTTTTATTTGTGCCTGGCGGCGGATATCTAATCTAACAGAACAATAAAATTTTAATGCATTACCACCCGTGGTTGTTTCAGGGTTGCCGAACATAACACCAATCTTTTCACGTAACTGGTTTATGAATATGCAAACCGTGTTTGTTTTATTGATGGTTGCTGTTAACTTACGTAAAGCCTGGCTCATTAATCTTGCCTGCAAGCCCATTTTGCTATCACCCATTTCGCCTTCTAATTCACTTTTTGGTACAAGCGCGGCAACAGAATCTATTACAACAACATCAAGTGCTCCAGATAAAATCAAACGATCTGCAATTTCTAATGCCTGCTCTCCATAATCAGGCTGAGAAATAAGCAGGTTATCTATATCAACACCAAGCTTTTGCGCATAGCCACTATCAAAAGCGTGCTCTGCATCAATAAAGGCACACATGCCGCCTTTTTTCTGTGCCTCAGCTATTACATGTATTGCAAGCGTGGTTTTACCGCTACTTTCCGGGCCATATATTTCAACGACTCTTCCCTTTGGCAAGCCGCCAACCCCTAAAGCAATATCTAAACCTATGGATCCTGTTGAAATTACTTCTAAGTCGGTAATAGCTTTTTCATTCATCATCATTATACTACCCTTTCCATAATCCTTATCGATCTTATCCATCGTAAGCTTAAGGGCTTTCATCTTTGCGTCGTTACTCATGTATTATAATTTTTATCAAATTTATTCAATGGCTAAAGGTATGATAATTAAGTTATCAACACTAATTTTATTAGCAATGATAGCTAATTTTTTTGGGGTTGCGGAAGAAAACACATTGCGCCAATTTCATCCACCGTTTAACAAATTTCCTATGCTATATATCGCTTCTTATGTAACTTCCTGCCCTATTTTAAACTTATATGATAAAGAAATCTTTATTCAGCCTTTTACTAAGTATAATTTGTCTTTTAAGTATCGGGCAAAGTAATCCTTCGTGGCTTCGCTATCCCTCAATATCTCCTGATGGAAAAACAATTGTGTTCACGTATAAAGGAGATCTATACACCGTTCCCTCTGCCGGAGGCACAGCCTTGCCTTTAACCCTGCACGAAGCTCACGACTTTATGCCCGTTTGGAGCCATGATGGAAAATCAATCGCGTTTGCAAGCGACAGGTTTGGCAACTTTGATATATTCATTATGCCTGCGCAAGGAGGCGAAGCAAAAAGATTGACTTTCTATTCTGCTGCTGAATATCCGTATGATTTTAGTACAGATAACAAGAGCATTGTTTTCGGATCCACACGCATGGATGTTGCTCAGAACCGCCAGTTTCCTACAGGTTCTTTACCTGAGTTGTATAGGGTATCAACTACAGGAGGAAGAGTTCAACAGGTTTTAACTACTCCGGCAGAAGATGTAAAATGGAATAACAGTGGTACCATGATGATTTATCATGATAAGAAAGGTGGCGAAAACACGTGGCGAAAACATCAGCAATCAGCAATTGCGCGGGATATTTGGATGTATGATGCAAAGACAGGCAAGCATAATAAGCTGACTGCTTTCGCAGGAGAAGATCGCAATCCTGTGTTTACTGATAATGAAAAAACAATCCATTTTTTAAGCGAAGCGTCCGGAACACTCAATGTTCATTCAATGCCTGTTGCAAACCCTTCCGCCACAAAACAGGTTACATCTTTTAAAAAACATCCTGTTCGTTTTCTTAGCGCTTCAGATAATGGCACCTTGTCCTTTAGCTATAACGGAGATATATATACTAAAACAGGAAATGGAGAAGCTCAAAAAGTAAACATAGTTATAGCAGTGGACGCTAAATCTAATAATGAACGGGTGGTTCCTGTTGCAACAGGTATACGCGACATGACGATTTCGCCCAACGCAAAAGAAGTTGCCTACATTTTTAGAGGCGAAATATTTGTTACTTCAGTTGATGGAGGAACAACAAAGCGCATTACAAACACACCTGAGCAGGAAAGAAATGTAACTTTTTCTGCTGATGGAAGAAGCCTTATCTATTCGAGCGAAAGAGATAAAAGCTGGAAGATATACCAGACCCAAATTTCGAGAAAGGAGGAGCCATATTTCTTTGCCTCAACCGTTTTGAAAGAAACTCCCTTAATAGAAAATGACAAAGAAAACTACCAACCACAGTTTTCTCCCGATGGAAAAGAAGTTGCATATATAGAGAACAGGAATAATCTAAGAGTATATAACCTTGCGTCTAAACAATCCAGAACGCTTTTAAATAATAACGATCTTTTTTCCTGGGCTGATAATGATCAATATTTTACGTGGAGCCCAGATAGCAAGTGGTTGCTCATTCAACATAACAAAGCCGGTTTTGCTAATAGCGAAGTAGGATTAATATCAGCAGATGGAAAAGGTAAATTGATAAACTTGACAGAAAGTGGCTACGACGATGCATCACCCGTTTGGGCTATGGGTGGTAAAATGATGATATGGTTTAGTAATCGTGAAGGATTAAGAAGTTATGCAAACAGCGGTAATACGCAGGCAGATGTTTATGGAATGTTTTTTACACAGGAAGCTTATGATAAGTACCGCTTAAACAAAGAAGAATTTGCCTTACTGAAAGAAATAGATGAAAAAGCTGCAAAGGCAGATACGACAAAGAAAAAAGAAGTAAAGAAAGATACAGTTGTAATTGATTGGGATGGCTTAAAATATAGAAAAGCAAGATTAACCATTCATTCCTCATCTCTTGCAGATGCTTTGGTTTCTAAAGATGGAGAAACACTTTATTACCTGGCTCGTTTTGAAAAAGGACTAAACCTGTGGTCAACAAGCCTTAGAACCCGCGAAACAAAAATGCTCATCCCCATAAATGCGAATAGTGGAAGAATGATGTGGGATAAAGAACAAAAAAACATTTTTTTACAAGCTGATGGCCGCATTATCAAAATTGATCCTGCTACAAGTAAACAAGATAACATTACCATAAATGGAGAGATGAACCTTGATGTTGCTGCAGAACGATTGTTCATGTTTGAACATGTTTGGCGCCGAACAAAAAACACCTTTTACACCGCCGGCTACCATGGAGCAAAGTGGGATGAGTTGAAATCTGATTACGAAAGATTCCTTCCGCACATCGGCAACAATTATGAGTTTTCAGAAATGCTTAGCGAGTTGTTGGGTGAGCTGAATGTTTCTCATTCAGGGGCAAGCTACGGTAACGTAAACCCTGCGGCTGATAATACTGCGTCTCTGGGAGTCTTCTACAATCCCGACTATAAGGGTAACGGCGTTAAGATTGATGAAGTTATAAAAGAAGGGCCTTTAGATAAAGCAGGCTTCAATATTAAAGCAGGAATGATCATAGAGCAAATTGACGGAGAAACTATTACTGCAGATAAAGACATCGCACAATTTCTGAACAGAAAGTCTGGAAAAAATACATTGCTTCTTATTTCAGATCCTTCAAACAATACAAACAAGGAATACATAGTAAAACCAATTTCAATCGGGGAAGAAAACGGGTTACTCTACAAAAGGTGGGTGCGTAGAAATGAAGATGAAGTTAATAGGCTAAGCAACGGGCAATTAGGTTACGTACACATCCCCGGTATGAATGATGTTGCATATAGAAATGTTTATGAAGAAGTAATGGGAAGATATGGCGACCGGAAAGCGATGGTAGTAGATACGAGAAATAATTCCGGCGGCGATCTTGTTTCAGACCTTGCCACTTTCTTAACCGGTAAAGCTTATTTATTTAATGCAACAGACACGAGAACGATAAGTTCTGAACCAACTTTCCGTTGGACGAAGCCGAGTATCGCCCTGGCCAATGAGGCAAATTATAGCGATGGACATTGTTTTGCTTATGGGTACACTGATCTTAAAATTGGCAAACTTGTGGGGATGCCTGTGCCGGGAACATGCACATTTGCCGGGTGGGAAAGCTTACAAGACAACAGCATTCGTTGGGGAGTTCCACCTGTCGGCGTTAAAACAGCCGGCGGCACTTACCTCGAAAACGCACAGACAGAACCAGATATAAAAGTGATGAATGAATACGAAGTTGTGAGTAAAGGAAAAGATCAGCAATTAGAAGCTGCCGTTAAAGAGCTTTTAAAAACTATAAACTAATGGCTCAATTTCTTCTCAAAAACCCATGCTCGTCATGGGTTTTTTGTTGATCAAAACTTCGACATCTGTTTACCACGAAGTCTCGTTACAAACAAACTTTAACATTTTCCTTCCTTGGCAGGATATTTGAAGAAAGAATTATTCGTTTAGACTTCAATTCGTATCCCAATGAGAAAATTCTTACTATTAGCCGTTCTATCATATGCAATAGCCTGCAATTCTCCTGAAAGTAATGTATCAGGCTCTGATAGCACACTCAACAGTCCTCCCGGTTTTACTACAGATACTTCTGGTGGATCGAGGCCGGATACTTCACACGTAACAGATACTTTGGGAACAGGTACAGGACGTACCGGTCCTGAAAATCAGCGCTAATTACTAGATAAACTATATAATGCAACTTGTAAACTATTGCATCACTTGCATTAGTTCACTCATATTAGCCTGCATTTTATCTTGTCCCAGTTGAGCAGCTTTCATGGTTATAACATTTGCTTTGCAGCAACCTTTTTTCCAGTGGGTGTACGATAAAAGCTTGTCATATCCTTAAGCTCTGCTTCGGTAAACTCATTCATATAAATTTTCAAATAATCCTCACGTAAAACACTCCAACTCATATGCTTCATCATAAACTTTTTAAAGGCATCTTTCTTACCTGCTAACGCAGGGTTATTCTTCGTTTGCATTTCTACCATGTCTTCTATTCCTTCATTAATTGTCTGCTCCATGTTTAGCGCAAGCATATATTCTTCAGCTGCTTTATAATGGCTTGACTTTTCTGTAGTTTGAGACTGGGCATGTACAAAAGACATTACAAACACCACCACCACGATCATTTTGAAATTATACATTTTGGATTTTATAACTGAAGATAAAAACTATTTGCAGGCGGGAGTTTCCAAGAGTGAGTTATTTTATTAAAATCTTTAATCAACGTTAAGGCGGGAATAACCTACATATTAAAGAGATGCTTAGATGCTGAGAACTCTAAAGTTGTGACCTTACCTTTGCGCGATGAGAGGTAAGAAGGTTGTTTTACAAAATGTAAAGCTTGAGAATTATGCTGCTGAAGGAAAATCACTTGCGAGAGTTGAAGGGAAAGTGATTTTTGTTGAAAACACCATTCCCGGCGATGTGGTTGATGTGCTGTTACACAAAAATAAAAAAGACTGGGGCGAAGGAGTTGCCGTCAAATTTCACGAATATTCTTCGCTTCGGGTAAAGCCTTTTTGCCAGCATTTTGGTGTTTGCGGCGGATGCCAATGGCAAATGCTTCCTTACGAAATGCAGTTGCAATACAAGCAACAGCAGGTAACAGATAATCTAACACGCATCGGAAAAGTAGCATTGCCACCAATAAACCCGATCATCGGGGCAGATGAAACTATCCGCTATCGCAACAAGATGGAGTATACCTTCTCTAACAAAAGGTATTTGCTACGCGAGGAAATAGGAAACCCCGATGTATCGGCAGAGCAAAATGTAGTTGGCTTTCACGCACGGGGGTTGTTTGATAAAGTTGTAAGAATTATTGAATGTCACTTACAACACGAGCCTACTAATTTGCTGCGTAATGCAATAGCTGATTATTCGCTGGAGCGTGGACTTAGTCACTACGATATTCGAAATCATGGTGGGTTTTTACGCAACATGCTTGTAAGACTCACAACCACTGGTGAGCTAATGGTTAACATCGTATTTGGACAAGAAGATAAGCAGGCTCGAATTGAACTTCTTGATTTTATACTACAGAAGTTCCCGGAGATAACCACCCTTCTTTATACGATCAACACAAAAAAGAACGACAGCCTTTTTGACCAGAATCCGCAGGTATACCATGGTAAAGGATACATCATGGAGAAGCTTGAAGATTTTCAGTTCAAGATATCTCCAAAATCTTTTTTTCAAACAAATTCCCGGCAGGGAGAAAAACTTTACCAGGTAACAAGGGAATACGTGGAACTTGATGGAAACCAGATTGTATACGATCTCTACTGCGGAACCGGAAGTATCGGAATTTTTGTAAGTAGGCAAGCTAAAAAAATTATCGGTGTTGAAATGATAGCAGAAGCTATTGAAGATGCAAAAGAAAATGCACAGCTAAACGGACTTTCTCACGCCGAATTTTTTACAGGTGATGTTATTGATATCTGCAATGATGAATTTTTTGCATTGCACGGCAGACCCGATGTTGTTATAACAGATCCACCGCGAGCTGGTATGCATGAAAAACTCGTAAAGAAGTTATTAGATATTGCTGCGCCAACAATTGTATATGTAAGCTGTAACCCTGCTACACAAGCCCGTGACCTTGCTTTGCTCGATGAAAAATATGCCGTTACAAGAATTCAACCCGTTGATATGTTTCCACATACCCTTCATATAGAAAATGTGGTACAATTAAAATTACGCTAACCTTTCTGACCGTACTTTTGCATTGTTAGCACAATACTATGACCGAATTTAGACCAAGCCGATTTGAGATACTTCCGCTGATCATAAAGAATCTTCTTATTGTAAATGTTCTTTTTTTCCTTGCCCAAAAAACTGTAGGTCTACAAGGGTTTTTTAACATGGAAGATTTTCTTGCTTTACATCATGTAAAATCTCCCTTATTTAAGCCCTGGCAGTTAGTAACACATATGTTTTTACATGGGAACCTGATGCATTTAATAGGTAACATGTTTGCTCTCTGGATGTTTGGTTCTGTGTTAGAAAACTTGTGGGGTCCCAAACGTTTTCTAACCTTTTACTTTATTTGCGGTATTGGTGCTGCGCTTTTACACCTTGCATTTCTTTGGTACAGTTACAACCCATTGCTGCAGGATTTTATGCAGCTAAAGCAGCGCCCATCGCCAGAGTTGATAGCCATCTTTTACCAGAACTATGGCCTATTTCAGGATGCTACTGCAACAAATCTTGTAAATAATTATTTAAGAGAACCATCTAATACATTGTATTTAGACCAGGCTCTTTCTTACATATCAGATGTAACCTACCGGGCTATAAGCACAGCAACACTTGGTGCCAGTGGTGGAGTATTCGGTGTATTGGCAGCGTTCGTTTATCTATTCCCTAACACTTATATATACTTATATTTTTTTGTTCCGGTAAAAGCTAAGTGGATCGGCGCAATATATTTCGGAATAGAGATATATTATGCATGGCAAAATAGTGCAGGTGATAATGTAGCTCGCTGGGCACATATTGGGGGCGCAATTGTTGGCTTTATTTTGGTACTAACCTGGAACAGGAAGAATAGGAAGCGGTTTTATTAAAACAAGAAAATAGTATATTTATAAAAAGGAGTAGATATGAGTGTGCTGCTGCAAAACACCAGGAGAAAGATGATGTTAGGACAGGATGGAGATGCATTATTCATCCTGATTATTATAAATGTTGTTCTTTTTGTTTTATTGAATTTTGTAAAGGTAATTTACCAGGTTACCAATAGCGATCTTGCAGAGTTTCAGCAGGTGCTTGGGTGGTTTTCAGTACCGGCAGATGCTAATGTTTTTGTTACCCGCCCCTGGACTTTATTCACCTACATGTTTTCTCATATTGGGTTTTGGTCTCTCTTAAGCAACATGCTTTGGCTATGGGGGTTCGGTTTTATACTGCAGGATTTAGCAGGCAGTAAAAAATTAGTACCTATATATTTATATGGAGGTTTTGTAGGCTCTATCTTTTTTCTTCTAACGGTAAATGCTGTTCCAGACTTAAAAGCAAACGTAGCTGCGATGCCTCCATTAATGGGAGCAGGTCCTGCTGTTATGGCTATTGCAATTGCAACAACAATGTTTGCTCCCCAGTACCGTATTTTCCCAATGATTAGCGGGGGTATTCCTTTATGGGTATTGACCCTTGTATTTGTGTTAATTACTTTAGGTACCAATAGTAATGGAGGCTATGCAATGGCACAAGTAGCTGCCGGTTTTACAGGCTTTTTATTTACCTGGCAAATGCGCAAAGGAAACGACTGGAGTGATTGGATGAACAATTTAGTTACCTGGGTCGATGGATTGTTTAACCCCGAAAAAAAACATCAGCAGAAAATTGAAAAGCAAAGGCTTTATTACAAAGCGCAGAAACAACCTTACAAAAAAACGCCTCATATTACTCAACAACGGATAGATGATTTATTAGACAAAATAAATCATAAGGGATATCATAGCTTGTCAGATGAGGAGAAGGAATTCCTAAAGAAGGCAAGTAGCGAGGAATTCTAAATCATGAAGCGGGCTATATACTTTTTGTTGCTCTTCATCACAATTCCTACAACTATCGTTTACCTGGCAAGTTGTTCAACGCCCTACATTCCACCTTATAATTTTTGGCCGCTTACGTTTCTTGCTATCGGTTTTCCTTTTATTGCAATTTCCTTATTCGGGTTGCTGGTTCTTTGGTTCTTCTTCAATAGAAAAATATCATTCGTTTTACTGCTGCTTTTTTTTGTTGGATATAAAAACCTTAGTTCGGCCTTAGCTATTAATTTGCCGTCATCTTTCAATTACAAAAAAGATAGCAGCCATATTCGTGTAATTAGCTGGAACGTTACGTTTTTTGAAAATGCTTCAAAGCATGCTGATTCTGCCACATCTGAACGCCGGATAATGATTAATTATCTAAAAAAAGCAAATGCTGATGTTCTTTTATTGCAGGAGTTCCGAGACTTAGCTGCAAATCCCGCTATTTATTCGAACCTTGAAGTTTTGAGAGATACCTTAGGCTACAAATATGTATATCAAAACAACGATTTTGTTACAACCTGGTCATACGGTACCTCATACGAAGGATGCGCTATTTTGTCCAAGTATCCAATAACAGATACAGGCAAAATACTTTACCCGGGATTGACAAACAATGAATCTATAGCATTTGCAGACATAATCATTCATAATAAGAAAGTGCGTTTTTTTACTACGCACTTGCTTTCGATGAGTCTTTTCAAAGCAGAGGAAGTTCAGCAGGAAGGAAAGTTTATAAATAGTGACAGGTTGCTCAACCAAGGCAGGTCCCGTTTTGATACTATTCATTATTACGATAGCATCCATGCCAGGCAAGCTCAATTATATAAAAAAGTAATAGCTACAAGTCCTTATCCTGTTGTTGTGTCGGGTGACTTCAATAGCCTGCCAACAAGCTATGTTTATCACACAATAAGGGGAAAATTAAAAGACGCTTTTTTAAAAAAGGGAGTAGGTTTTGGGCAAACATATATTGCATTATCGCCAACCTTGCGTATAGATTATATTTTACTTGATCCGAAGTTTAAAGTCGGTCAATTTACCTCGCCTAGGTTCAAGGCTTCAGATCATTTTCCCGTAGTCGCCGATGTTAGTATTCGTTAAAGAGTTGAGCCTCTTTATCTAATTATTTTATATTTACAACATGGCAGCTTCAATAGCACGCAGTTTTCTAAAACGTACCTTTATAATTATTAACAGCATTATTGCTTTGTTGTTTTTGTTATCGTGCCTGGCTCCATACTTCAATCCTTCAACATGGTGGTTTATGGGTTTTTTAGGGTTAATGTTTCCTTACCTGGCAGTGTTATTGATCTTCTCTGTTATTTTCTGGTGGGTTGTTAAACCAGTGCTTTCTATCATATCAATTATCACATTACTTGCAGGCTTTAAGCAGTTTTCGGTTTTAGTGGCTGTAAATACAAATCAGACTTATAAGGTCAAGAAAGATACTTCACAAATCAGGATACTTGACTGGAACATCCGAAGCTTTCATGGGTTAAGTAATAAACGTGATAAAGAAAAGATCGATCGCATATCAATTGCTGAAGCAATTAACTCCCGAAATCCTGATGTTGTTTGCCTGCAGGAGTTTAATCACTCAAATACTTCGGATAACTTTTCTCTTTTCACTCAAAAATACCCTTACCACTTTTTTTCTCAAGATTTTGAAACAGGAAATTATGGATATGTAGCAGGCAGCATTATTTTTTCAAAACACCCTATACTTAATACCGGTAAAGTTCAATACCCTGGCAGAAATGGCGAGAGCCTCATATATGCAGATATCCAAACACCGAATAGTGTAGTGCGGGTGTTTACAACTCATTTGCAATCGTTCAGGTTTAATCAAAACGATTACGAAGGAATTGACAAAATAAAAAAGACACAAGACGAAGCCCTGCATGCTTCGAAAACACTTTTTCAGAAGATGAAGCTTGCTTTTATAAAGCGAGGTGAACAGGCAAAGATTGTACGCGAAACGCTTGAAAAATCACCCTACCCATCAGTGGTTTGTGGCGACTTTAATGATGTACCCAATAGCTACACATACTTTCATATTAAAAAGGATTGGCAGGATTCATTCCTCGAAAAATCTTTAGGCATAGGGCGAACTTTTATGGGTGTAGCGCCCACGCTTCGCATAGATTATATATTAACTGATACTCGTTTTACTATTCACCAGTTCGATATGGTTGATGAGGATCTAAGCGATCACCTGATGTTAGTTACAGACATATCAGTTAATAAGTAGTATTGTATTTTTTTTTATCTTCGTAAGCTATATGCTTTTCTTCTCTCTATATACCTGTTGTTGTTGCTAATTGCGGCTGTCCATTCTGTACTATCTTTTATTTTCATTTTAAGCTTCATTAATATGTCACAACTCAAACTATATAATTCTCTTACAAGGCAAAAAGAGGTTTTTGAATCGATCACACCGGGCCATGTCGGTATGTATGTATGCGGGCCAACAGTAAGTGGAGAGAGTCACTTAGGGCATGCACGTCCCTTTATAACGTTCGATATTATCTACCGCTACTTGTTGTATTTGGGATATAAGGTCAGATATGTAAGAAACATTACAGATGCCGGACACTTTGAAGAGGAAGGCCGTGAAGCAGAAGATAAAATAAGCAAAAAAGCAGTTGTAGAAAAGCTTGAGCCAATGGAACTGGTGCAGAAATACACCAATCTTTTTCATTGGGCAATGAAGCAGTTTAATAACATAGAACCCAGTATAGAACCAACCGCAACCGGGCATATTGTAGAGCAAATTGTAATGATCGAAAAAATTATCAAGGATGGATATGCATATGAAGTTAATGGGAGTGTATACTTTGATGTAGAAAAATACAATACTGATTTTTCAAAAAAAGGAATGCCTTATGGCATGTTGAGCGGAAGGGTTTTAGATGATCAACTTGATACAACTCGCGACCTCGACAACCAGGAAGAAAAAAGAAACAAAGCAGATTTTGCGCTTTGGAAAAATGCACCGCCAGAACACATCATGCGATGGAAAAGCCCGTGGGGCGAAGGCTTTCCAGGGTGGCATATAGAATGTTCTGCAATGAGCAGTAAATATTTGGGCGATGAATTTGATATTCATGGAGGCGGTATGGATTTGCAGTTTCCCCATCATGAGTGTGAGATTGCGCAAAGCACTGTATGCAATGATAAAACACCATCCCGTTTTTGGCTTCATAACAATATGATCACCATCAACGGTAAGAAGATGGGCAAAAGCTACAACAACCAGATCATGTTAAGCCAATTGTTTAGTGGCAGTCATCCTATTCTTGAGCAGGCTTATAGTCCCATGACGATTCGTTTCTTCATCTTACAAACACATTATAGAAGCACGCTCGACTTTGGTAATGAAGCTTTGCAAGGATCTGAAAAAGGTTTAAAGCGGTTGTGGGAAGCACATGAGGTTCTAAAGAAAATGAATATGGCTGATTATGATTTTAGTGATACTGGTAAGCTAAATGAAGAACTTGATAGAAAAGTAAATACACTTTTACAAGAGTTTGATGAGTACATGAACGATGACCTTAATACCGCTAAGGTTGTAGCAAGTATGTTTGAGCTTGTTCCGGTAATAAATTCCATGAAGGATAAGCTTATTCCTGCTGAGGCACTGAGCAAAGGAACTTTTGAATTATTTCAAAATAAAATGAAAGCTTTTGTTGAAGATATATTCGGACTTAAAAGCGAATTAGAAGGTGATTATCAAAAGTTAGATGGTGTTTTAAAGGTGCTAATTAATCTAAGAAAAACAGCAAAAGCTAAGAAAGATTACGTAACATCTGACGCTATACGAAACCAATTGCTCGAACTTGGAATTGCATTAAAAGATGAGAAAAGTGGCGAGATTAGTTATAGCTTTTTATAAGGAGGAAGTATGAGGTTGAAGGTATAAGGTACAAAAGTTAGCCCTGTACCTTCAGCCTTAAACCTATACTCAATGATTACAATCATCTGCATGTGCGTGGTTATGAACCCTGCAGGATTTGTAATTAAGAATGTGTGCAGCTACAATTCCTCCTACAGCAGGAATGAGTAGCCACCTTTCGTACTCAACAAAAAACACCTTTGAAACGAGAAAAATAAAGCCGAACGAAAAAATAACAATAGGCACAAAACTGTGATGATGCTTTTTCCAACCATGATAAAGTGAATACATCCCAATGACAAATGCGATCATAATCATTGTTATTTCAAGTGCAGTATTCTCGATCAACTCTATACCAAAAACCGGAAGGCTTGTTAAGAACAATGGCAATAAGGCACAATGAATTGCACAAGCCAGCGATGTTGTAATTCCTAAAGCGTCCCAGTTAACTTTCGACTTCATTGAACGACAAAGATACCTGTATGCAACAAAGTTGCAAAATATAGTTGTTTATGTTGATCTTAACCTCAGTTGATTTTGTGAGTCGTAAATTTGTAATTAAATAAGATTATGAGTAAGAAAGTATTGTGGTACGGGGTGTTCTTTCTTGTGTTGACCCTGGGTTTTTTTTATTTTCTGTTTGCCGGAACAGATAATTGGAAAAAGAAACTTCCTATTACAAGTTATATACAGCCGTTTAAATTTATAAACCAGGACAGTCTGCAGTTTACGGAGCAGGATCTACAAGGAAAAGTAGCAGTTGTTGAATATTTTTTTACTACATGCAAAGGCATTTGCCCTCGCATGAATAACAGCATGAAAAATATCTACGAGCAGTTTAAAAATGAGCCTGATTTTATGATCCTTGCACATACCAGCCAACCCGAAACAGATAGCGTTGCAAGATTAAAGTTCTATGCTGATAGCTTAAAAGTGGATACAAAAAAATGGGTGTTCGTGACCGGGCGAAAAGATAGCCTATATAGCATTGCTCGAAGCAGTTACTTATTAGATGATCCCAAGAATAATGTTGAAAGTATGGAGGATCAGTTTATACATACCCAGTTTTTCGCACTTGTCGATAAGAATGGAAAAGTACGAGGAGGTGTTTACGATGGTTTGAAGCCTGACGAGATGAAAAAGTTAAGTATCGATATAAGGAGCTTGTTACAAGAAAAAGCAGGACCGTCCGGATTTGCAAACAGTGTATTTACTAATAATCCCCAGTAACATGCACACAGCTATTCGAGATATTTTAAAAAAGAACCAGCTGAGCGTAACCGATAGCCGCACAAAAATACTCGAATTGTTCCTCGATCATCCGGGAGCACTTGAGCACCGTGATATAGAAGAAAAGTCAGGTGAAAAATTTGACCGTGTAACAGTATATCGCACACTTCAAACTTTTGTTGAAAAAGGCATCATACATACCATTCCTTCGTCTGACAATTCAGTGCGTTATGCCTTATGTAAAGATGAATGTACCGAAGGTCACCACCACGATAACCATGTACACTTTGTTTGCGATAATTGTGAGACGACTTACTGCTTAGATGGCATTGTTGTTCCTGAAGTAAAACTACCAAATGGGTTTCAGCCCTCGCAGATAGATGTAGTTGTGAATGGGCTTTGTAATAATTGTGGGTAAGTGGAGAAGTCGCTCTCTAATAACCAAGACTTCCATGAGTCCGGTTTCCGTGACTCTTTCCTTAACTTTAAAATACAATAAACTGGCAGGGTTTATTACTTTAATATTCTTTCAATTCGAATCAATTTTCCATCCTCGTTGCAACCTTCTAACACTAATTTCGTGGTTTTTGTAAAATCATTATTATAAAAAGACACCGTTACTTTTTGTTGATCTTTATGTGTGACAATAAAAGGATTCCAGTACAAGGTTGTGCGGTAATCAATTACATCAGACTGAGGCAGAATTGAATAATCAGGAGAGTAAAACTCTTTGATAGGTGAATAACCCGGCAGCAATACATGATCAATTAGATTTACAACGTCCCTTCTTGCGCCAGATTTTAGGTATACAGATACGGCGCCACCCTGCCCTCCTGTGCTACTTGATGTGGCCCCAAAAAATGGTGGATTGAATATTTTTACCATAGCTATCTCACTCATAGATATACTTCTAATATAGCTTGCATCCTGAATTATTTTTCCCAGGGTATTCATAGAAGTCTGCGGAATTTCATTTACGTATAATGCTGTAGCAAACCCTCTCCATGTAATAGCATCTTCCGATGCATCCTTGTTAACTTGTAAACCTGCTATTCTATTTTGTAAATAGGCTAATAAGCTTTCTGAAGCAAGAAAGGCCGGATCCTCTTCAGGAAGAATAATCCTGCTCTGCCTGCTGGGATCATCGCCAAAAAAGCCTGAAGTATATTGTTCATCTATTAATTGTTTCTCAGATTTCTTTTTAGTAGTAACTACTACAGTTTCTAATGTTTTAATTTTTCGCAGTTGTGTCTTATTTAAATATTCCTGATATATACCTCTATTCTTCGAAACCATAGTAGTATCGAGCCATGTTAAACCAGGTGCATATTGGTTATCAGGCAGAATTTGAAGTGGATCTTTTAGTAAGTTGTTTTTAAAGACAAAATTTGCTTTTGATGTAAGCAATTTATTCTTATCCTTATTGAATTGATAAAAGAATTTTGCAGTATCATAAAAAACAATTCCAGAAAAGCTAAATTTACCATCGTGAATGGGAATAGTTAAGTATTCTTTCTTCCTATCCTTCAGCTCAATTATTCCGCTTATTTCTTTGTCTGATAATAATTCTTTTTTTAAACCCTTTATATCTCCTTCAACTGACAAATAATTTTCAGGGAGGAATTTTATCTCGGGGAATTTGCCTGTTAGTACGTTTTCCCATTTAAACCTTCTCCAGCCATTTGTCATCATTACCAGGTCAAGATGATTGGCAACAGAGTCTGCATCACTTGAAAAATAATAAGCGGCGTTATATACATATCCTTTT
The DNA here is from genome assembly GCA_036387965.1 of Segetibacter sp. GTDB lineage: Bacteria > Bacteroidota > Bacteroidia > Chitinophagales > Chitinophagaceae > Segetibacter. Next base: position 22,567 of record DASVST010000448.1, read on the forward strand.
ATGTCGCTGCTGAGTAAAAGTTGAGAATAAATGTTTTCAGTTGAGTTTAAAGGATGAAGATCATTGTCAGTAATAGACATTGAAAAATTGCAAAGAAGCGTATCCGGTACATTTATCTCGATAACATTTTTCTTACGTTTGCCTATATCAGTAACAGGTGTATTCAAGTCAACTTTAAAAGAATAACCAGCGGGTTGTATAAATGTAATTCTCTCTGCAAGTGGCTTCTCCTCGGGAGTAAAGATGGTAACCTGCACAATACCTGTTCTGAAGTTTTTTATCGGTATTATTCCATCAATTGTAGAGCTTTTACTAAGATTTACTTTTGCTCTATATAAAAATTGTTGATTCATTTGTGCAACTACATATACATACGGGTAGGTCACCGCATTTGAGTTTCTTTTTATTTTAAATTCAATTTGATTTGAGTTATTGTTTACTTCGAGAACGATGCCATTTCCCTTTGCAGAAGGGAGTAATTTTTCATAAGTTTCATTCAAATCAGCTTTCCAAACAGCTTTGTATATTTCACCATTTACGGGCTGTATTGTAAATGTTCCCATTCCATCATGCATACTTTTAAATGATGAAATGATTTGTCCTTTACTATCTACTATCTCACCAGTAATATTTATTGGCTGTCCGCTATTATTTGTTGCCTTGAAGGCCACTCTGGATTCCACATCTTTTATTAGATCTCCTCCTTCAGGAAAAAATTGTAAAATTGTTGAGGACGAAGTATTACTTATAATATTTTCGTTTGATTTGAATGAGTGATTACTCTTCGGCAGATTTTTTTCTTTTATCCCAATTATTAAAATTGGCTTTGTATATAAAAATGCCGAATCAAAATTGAGCATCCATTTGGAATAAGACCTGATATACATTGTACCACCAATATTTTCAGGAATATCTATTGCCCCTGTAGCACCAGACATAAGTACCGGCGATGTTATTCGTTGAAATACTTGTCCCTTTGAATCCACTAATTCAGTATAAATGGTTTTGCTTACCAGTGATGGAAAATGTCCGGCAAATAAATATGCTTTGAACCAAATTGTTTCCCCAGCATTATAAACAGACTTATCAGTATGTAAATACAATTTCTCTTGTGGATATTCAGCATTAAGAGTTTTTAGTGCGCTTTCAAAATGTTGGGCTTTCAGATTTAACCCCGAAAGGCCTAAAACCAATATTAGTATGCAGTTAGTTTTCATTAGAGAAGATTAATGGGCACAGAAGATCAATATTATATTTTATATAAAATACATCTATTTTATACGAATATGGTTAAATGAGTAATTAATAAATCCAATGCCCTTGTAGCTTAATTTAATCTTTTCTAAGTTACGTCACTCTGGATCCCTCTCACTATTATAATTTTGATTTCTCCTGGAGGAACTGCCAATTTGTGCGGTGCCAAATTCAATGTAATCAACCGGAACTTCAAATAAATGCAACTGGCGCTGATAATATACACTTAGCTTAAAACACAGTTTTAAAAATCCGACTTTGAGTGAATGAACAAACCGGATTTTCCTAACTGGTTAAAGCTGTATTCTATCTTTAATACAATATCATAGAAGGTAACAATATCAACCCCCATTCCCCAGGTTTTGAGGAGCTTGTTGTTTAACATGCTTTTATTCTCGTTCGGGTTGTAAGAATACCCGGCATCACTGTATGCTTTTCCATAAATACGCAGCGGTATTTTATCATGGCTTTTACTTTTTATCGGGCTTTTAATATTCCATGATAATAACTGGCGAATTGCCGTAGCACGTGCAAACCCTCCTGCAACACCATCAATAACATGGTACTCAAGACCTCTCATAAAAAAATCACTTCCGCCAAACATGCCCTGTGCATAATAAGGCTGTTTAAATGGCAATTTTATTACACCCGCTGCCTGAAACTGCATGTATGATTTTTCAAACACAGGTATGGTATATGTGCCCTTACCTCCTAATTCCCAAATATTATTTTTCTTCCCAATGTCTCTTTTGTAAAAATGCGCATCACCCATAAAACCTTTAAGCGGATACGGGATGTAGTCAACATTGAAATAATATAGGTGATAAGAAAAAGAAGGATACTTAACATTATTAACTTCTTCTTTAAAGTATGATGGATTTAATGCTAAAACAGTGTCATCAACCTTATCATCAGTATAAGAGATTCTAAAAATATGTCGTGTTCTTATGGCAGGGCGGTATGAATATCCAAGTTCTACATGAAAATTTCGTCGTAAAAATCGGTTCTCGTCTTTATAAAATTTTTGTTTGCTCGAATCAGGATCAGTAATGTAATTTATCTCTCTGTTGCGAGAATAGGAAACACCAAAGTTGATACCGCTTTTTAGTTTTTTATCAATAAACGGGTTATCATACCTTATAGTAAACTGTTGTGTATATCCGTTAACCAACCATAAATTAAATTTATCATTCCTGCCACTAACATTATACTGTGTAAATTTTAAGCCATAATTTATTCTTTGCAGGCTTGCATTATGTTCAACCAGCCACTGGTTTAAGTTCCGGTCAACAATTTTAAAATATGGTACGGGAAATAAATACCACCGTTCTTTCGTAACAATATCAATAAAAACAATATTGTCCTGTTCTCTTGCAATCTTAACTTCAACATCTACAAATAACGATGTGTTCATTAATTGCTGGCGGCATAATTCTATCTTCTTTTCCAGATCATTCCTTAGAATATATTCACCCGTTTTAAAAGGTATTTCTCTCTGTATAATGTACAGCTTCGTTTTTTTGTAGCCTGTTACTCGTACGTCGCCAATAATCAATAATACCTGGGATGTGTCTGTCTCGGCGCTTGCCTCACTTATTGTGTTTGAATTTATCTGAACGGAATTCTGGGCTTTAAGCTGCAGAATGGAACCAGCACAAAACAGCAATAAAAAAGGTATAAATTTCCCGGAGATGAACATTGGCTAACTAACGTGATTTAGCTTGAAGATTGTACATAAATCGACAATAATCAACGAATATAAACGAATGAGCCTACAGATTGCCCGGGTAAATAGGCTTTAACAATAAAAAAAGCAGGTGAGAAGAAATTACATTTTTAAGTAAGACATAAGATGGTCGTAATTATACTTAAGCTCGTTTTCATATTGTTCTTCACCAATAAAATAACGGATGCTGTATTCATAACGCTGAAAAGTGGCTATGATATCTGAGATCTCCAGCTTGTTCACTTTTAGCGTTACTAACAGTAGTCCTGTTTCAGCTTCAGAAGATGTATTTAGCTGTGTTATATAAGCATCATTCGTTTCAACCAGCCTGCTTATTTCACCAAAAGAATAATGTTTTCGCTCCATATCTAAAACGATCACACCTCCCGGTTCTTCAGCACCAGTAAAAGATGAAGACGCTTTCAACAGATCCGCTGAAGGTATTCCGCCAATCCACTCCATCGCATCATTAACAACCGGAACAAGCGATAATCCGTTCGTTGCTGCAATCTTTAGAGCTGATAAAAAATGCTCGCCACCTTTAACTGCTTTTCTTATAAAGTCAGCTTCAAGTATTTTAAGTGATGCATTTTCATCAGCATCAAGCAAATCATCTTTGCTCACAAGACCTAAAAATTTATCCTCTGTTATTATAGGGAGATGTTGAATGTCAAAATCGTCCATTAGCTGAAGTGCAAGCGACACTTTATCAAATAAGTCTACAGTAGGAAAATGGGTTGTAATTAATTGATTGGCTAACATTCAGGATCCTTTCTATTGATTTTTGTATAGACAACAAAGTCTAAGCCAATGTTGCAGCAGGTTGGCGATGCTTTGTGAGAAACTGTTCTAATAAATTATTGAATTCACCGGGAACTTCCATCATAGGCGCATGCCCGCAACGGTCAATAAAGTGCAGCTCGCTGTTTGGTATAAGTTTATTAAATTCCTTCGCTACAAATGGTGGAGTTACAGTATCATTATTACCCCAAATTAAACAAGTGGGTTGCTTGATCTGGTTCAGCTCTTCTCCCAAATTATTCCGAATTGCACTTTTTGCAAGGGCAATAATTTTTATAACCTTAATCCGATTATTGGTGATTTCAAATACTTCATTAACCAACTCGTCTGTCGCAACTGCGGGGTCGTAAAAAGTTAATGCTGTTTTCTTGCGAATGTATTCTTTGTCTCCACGCTTAGGATAACTATCACCCATACCGTTTTCAAACAAACCGGAGCTACCGGTAAGTGTTAGCGTTTTTATTTTTGCAGGATGCTTAAGAATATGAACCAAGGCAACATGTCCACCCAACGAATTGCCTAAAAGATGTATGTCGTTATAACCTCGTGCTTCAATAAACCTGTGAACGTATTTTGCAAGACCACCAACAGAAGTATGAAAAATATCAAGCTCAAACAAAGGAAGCATCGGAACTACAACCTTGTAATTTTTGCTAAAGTGATCAATAAGGTCTTTAAAATTGCTAAGTGCTCCAAACAAACCATGCAGCAATAACAGGGGTTCGCCTTCTCCCGATTCTATAAATTTAAACTTATCCTGTTTTTGTATTTCGTAATTCATCAGCAGTTGGTTCTATAGCAAAGCATTCTATTTACAAATAAACACAAATAAAGCCAAACAGCACGTTCTATATAATTCGAAACTTACTAAAATGTATATGCTAAAATACTTTTTTATCGGTAATAAAACTATGCTAGCTCTCATTAATACTTGTAAGGTAAAGCACAGCGGTTTTTGGGCGTGCCCCTACGGGTCGGGCTATCCGCTGCAAGTCCTCGCTACCGCTCCGGGCTTTCCGCTACTATCCCTCACGTAAGGTAGTTTGTGAGGACTCAAACTGCGATTACTAATATTTTAATTAGAATAGGGTATCTTTAAAAGCAGATTATCCTATGAAAATATTTCTCGCTTTACTAATTCTAATCTTACCAGAAGCTTATTTGCATGCGCAAGTAACCATCAATTCTACTGAAGGAAATCCCACTGGCAATTATATAAGTTTGAAAACTTCATTTGACGCTATTAATGCAGGGGTTCATAAAGGTAAAATTACCGTCACTATCAATTCTTCTATAATTGAAACATCAACAGCACGGCTTAATGGAAGCGAAGGCTTCTCAAGCTATACTTCCATAACCATTATGCCTTCTACTGTTTGTACTATCAGTGGCAGCCTTAGTGATGCTTTGATAAATTTAAATGGTGCTGACAACGTTATTATTGATGGCAGAATCAATGGACAAGGCTCAACCCGAAGTCTAACAATCCAAAACACTTATTCCATTGGTAATGTACGTACATCTACAATACGTTTCTTCAACGGTGCCCATCACAATATATTACGCTATCTTATTGTTGAGGGTTCTGGTCAAAGCCATGATGCTGGGACTATATGGATTTCTGAAAGTACTACAGCAGAATCCAATTCTTTTAATGTTATTGATAACAATGAGATTAAAGCATCACCAGCCGGATTACCTGCTGCTGGAGTAAGGGCATATAACCATACTCCATTTTTGAAAGGCAATGAATCAAATTCAATAATAAACAATCTTATACATGACTTTTTTAGTAAAGTAACAACGCACGGTGGAATTCACATAAATTATCCAAATACTAAATATTTAATCTTAGGAAATAGTATTTATCAAACTGCTCAGATAATTGACACGGCGTTTTATCAGGGACATTTTATATACGTAGTATACGGTGAAGGACACGTAATTAAAAATAATTTTGTGGGAGGCTCTGCACCGAAAGGACAGGGTAATCCTGCAAAATATAAAGGAGCAATCTCAATAGT
>DASVST010000449.1:0-2731 GCA_036387965.1 Segetibacter sp.
CTCATCTCATCACCTCTTTTGCCCTTTGAATTTTTGTTTCCCTCTTGTGCTACAGCCGAAAAGGCCATAACAAAAGCCAACATACTCGCGACTATTTTTTTCATAATTATTGTTTTTATACATCCATAGACTAACAACGGAAAGGCAAGTTTAATTTCTAAACGGAATTTCTGTTAAACATTTGATAAGGCTTCGGTTTAGAGCATAGAAGCACTAGTAGTAAATAAATGTGTCGCATTACTTTTCCTCACAACTTCCCGGTTACACATAGCTTATTGATTAATTGAAAAGAGAAAGCCTCAAGGCAATTACTTAAAGTGATACAGAGGTTTGTTGCCTTTGATAAGTTTGTAGAAGACCTATTTCTATTCGAAAACCATAGCTTTATCTTTTTTGTTAAATCCCTATATCTCTGCACTTTTCCATACTCAAATCAATATTTTTGGTGATTACAAATAGTTATGAAAAGATTACTACTTCTTTCTTTGTCTCTTGTGTGTATACAGGTTTCTGTTTTTGCTCAAACCAAAAAAGCGATTGCAGATAAAATAGCAGCACAGGTAGGTGACAAGATTATACTTCGCTCAGATGTTTATAATGCTCTTTTAGACATCCAGCGCCAGGGTGGGCAGTTACCGCCGAATCCTGAATGTGCTTTGATGGAGGCACAGTTAATACAAAAAGCATTGGTTTTGCAGGCAGAAAAAGATTCGTTACCGGTAAGTGAAGAAGAATTAGACGCTCAACTTGACAACCAGATTCGTGGATACATTATGCAATATGGCTCTAAAGAAGTACTTGAAGAAGTAGCCGGTAAAACTGTGTACCAGTTGAAGGAAGATTTCCGGGCACCTTTTAGAGAAAGAAGTCTTGCTGACCAGATGCGCAGAAAAATTATTGAGAATGTAAAAATTACTCCTACTGAAGTAAAAGCACATTTTGAAAGTATTCCAAAAGATAGTTTGCCGTTTTATGAAAGTGAATTAGAGGTTAGCGAGATTGTCGTGTATCCAAAGTCGAACCGTGATGTAGAAAGTTATGTTACTCGTGAACTAACGGACTTTAAAAAACAAGTAGAGGCAGGAACAAAAAAGTTTGAGGTTTTAGCTAAGCAGTTTACAGAAGATCCCAGTAGTAAAGAAAGCGGCGGACAATATAACATCAACCGAAATGATAAAATCTGGGATCCTACATTTTTAGCAGCCGCATTCAAATTAAGAGAAGGACAGGTTTCTCCGGTTGTTAAAACAAAATTCGGCTTGCATATTATACAAATGGTGAGCAGGGCAGGCGACGATGCTGTTATTCGTCATATTCTCAGAATACCACCGGTTACTGAGATAGAAGTAAAAGAGTCTATGACAAAGCTTGATAGCGTAAGAGCTAAACTTATAGCCGGAACGCTGCAATTTGGTGAAGCGGTAAATAAATATAGCGAAGACGAAGGAAGTAAGTTTAATGGTGGACAAAGACAGGGTAGAGATGGCTCTTCTTATATCACCATTGATCAGTTGGATAAAGAAATGGTATTTGCCTTGCAGGATATGAAAGTCGGTGAGTACTCTCTTCCGTTTGGATTTGTTGATGAAAGAGGTAGAAAAGCAGTACGAATTCTACACTTAAAAACCCGCACTCAGCCTCACAGAGAGAATCTTAAAGATGACTACAGCAAAATATCATTACGTGCATTAGAAGAAAAAAGAGCTTCTATGCTTGAAAAATGGTTTGTACAGCATATCCCTAACTACTACATTTCTATTGATAAAGAATTTTCAGGCTGCCAGGAAGTAAAGCAATGGATAGGAAGTACTGTTGTAAGTAAATAGCTGCTTTTGATTACGATATTCTAGCCCACCACATACGGTGGGCTTTTTTTGTAGAAGAAATTTGGTGAATTGCATGTATGTACATATATTTGTATTGTGAATTTAGAAGACGCCATAAAAAGCTCAAATTTTAAAACCCAAAAGCAGAAATGCGGCTTAAACATTTTATATACTGCCTGGTGGTTAAAAACAGTCATTAGTAAAGTATTAAAAGATCATGGTCTTACTCATGAACAGTTTAATGTGTTGAGGATTTTAAATGGCAAACACCCGGCTAAAATGTGTGTAAGAGATATTGCTTCGCGGATGATAGAAAAAAGTTCAAACGTGCCAAGGATTGTTGATAGGCTTGAAGCAAAGAAACTTGTGCAAAGGTCTTCATCAGAAGTTGATAAAAGAGAAACAGTAATGACATTAACAGAACAGGGATTATTTATCCTGGATGCTGCAACAAATGATGTAAACAAAGTATTTGGAAAACTTATTGATATGAATGAAGAGGAAGCAGGAAAGTTGAATGAGCTGTTAGAAAAATATAGGAAAAACCAGTAACTATTTTTTTAAAATAATGCATGTATATACACTTAAATAAAGAATTATGAAAACAATATTTCACAAAGCAGATGAACGCGGTCATGTAAACTTTGGATGGTTAGATAGTCACCATTCTTTCAGTTTTGGTCATTATCATGATCCAAAAAAGGTACACTTCGGTGCGTTAAGAGTTTTGAATGATGATGTTGTGAGTGCAGGCGGTGGTTTTGGCACTCACCCTCACGATAATATGGAAATCGTATCAATCCCCTTGCAGGGTGATTTAGAGCATAAAGATAGTACCGGCACACATGCTGTAATAAGGCAGAACGATGTGCAGATAATGAGTGCGGGAACAGGAATACAACACT
>DASVST010000450.1:0-2176 GCA_036387965.1 Segetibacter sp.
TATAACTGAATAGCGGATTGTTTTTGTAATTCCATATGTAGCAGGAAATGTGTTTAAGTGAAGGCGCTTATCTGATTTTTGATCTTTAATATCAAAAATGATTGCAAGCGTGCTAATGAACAAGAAGTTCTGGAGCCATAGTAATATTTTCGTAAGCAGGCCTGGGGCAACTTCATCAGGGTGTCTTATTTGCCAGAATAAAATTGGAAAAATAGTTACAACACCTGCCCATACAAAACCAATAATGAAGGGTTTTAACCATCCAATGCGCCTTAGCTTTTTTACGGGAAAGACCTGGAAAGTATACATTAGCCCAACTAGTGGAACAATACCTAACAAACTCCAGTAATACATAGGCATACTCAGTAAAAATTGCCTGTTAATGTATGTGATGTAAGCGGCATCAGCAATCAAAATAATAGATAGAATAACCAGTGCTATTCTGATTGTCGGCCTATGTAAACGATACCATTTATTTCGCTCATCAATAGCTACTACAGAGCTTTTATAGTAAATACGTCCGTAATAAAGAATGGTAGCAAGAAAGATTAGGATGTAAAACCTGTAACTGTTTAATGAAACTTTATGTTGAAGATTACTTTCTATGCTTAGTGCAACAGTACAAACGCCATAAAAGATGTTGCCAAAAAAGAATGCACTAATAAATCTATTCAACAGATGTTATTACCTAATGATAACTATAGTTTCACTTGTAAAAGTATCACTTGCATTTTTAGCTTTATCTCTCAACACAAATTTAAACTGAAGGCTATCACTCTCAGCCTTGGGAGGATTACCCGACGTGAGAGGAGTTCTTGCTGAAACTAAATAATTATTGTAGGTTAAGTCTACATTCACGAATGCTTTTTGAATCTTCGAAACTTCTGGCAGTGTTAAGAAAAACGAATCGCGAACAGTTGGTGTAACTCTTTTGTTAAGTCTGATTTTTTTCACCCATAACGAATCTGTAATATCGCCTTCTTTATCTGTTACTTCAAATTGAAAAGTAAGTGTTCCATTAACAGGTACAACTTTAGTGTTAACAGAACGAAAAGTCAAGGTAGGTTTTGTGTTGAAATTGTCTTTACCACAACCTGCTAAACCTGCAACAACCAAAATCGTAAGCAATATCTTTGTTTTCATGTGAATTAATTACTCTCCAAATTTAATCAAAACCATTCATCATTAACGACCTGTGCATGCTATTGTTAACAATATTTTCTCTGTAGACGAACAAAACTTCGCAGAAAAGGCTTTGGATATCTTCAGATACCAGTATTCGAATAATGGAGTATACCAAAAATGGGTTGATTCATTACACCTGCAAGTTGATAGTGTAAAGAAGATTGAAGAGATCCCTTTTCTCCCTGTTCACTTTTTTAAAACACACACAGTTGCGACAGGCAAGTTTACTCCACAGACTGTGTTTGAAAGTAGTGGAACAACTAATAGCCTCAACAGTAAACACTTTGTAAAAGATCTAAATCTCTACCATAAAAGTTATTTAGAAGGATTCAAGCGATTTTATGGTGATATAAACCAATGGTGTATTATCGGTTTATTGCCATCATATTTAGAAAGAACAGGTTCATCATTAGTGATGATGGTTGATAACCTGATTAAGAATAGTGGGCATCGCTTAAGTGGATTTTACCTGTACGATTTTAAGAAGCTGTCGAACACCTTACAAATACTCGAAGACAAAAAGCAAAAAGCATTATTGATAGGAGTAACCTTTGCTTTACTGGATTTTGCAGAGCAATTCCCTATGAAGCTGACGTATACATCTGTTATGGAAACAGGTGGAATGAAGGGGAGGAGAAAAGAAATGATTCGTTGTGAAATACACGATTTATTGAAGAGACAGTTTGATGTGAATGCGATACATTCTGAGTATGGAATGACAGAATTGTTGTCGCAGGCTTACGCTAAACAGGATGGCTTATTTTCACCAGTACCGTGGATGAAAGTATTAATAAGGGATGAAGAAGACCCTTTAAACGTGAGTGCTACTGGAAGAGGAGGGTTGAACTTTATTGATCTCGCTAATGTGTATAGCTGCAGTTTTATTGCTACTGAAGATGCAGGTGAATGCTTTAATGATGGCAGCTTTATTGTAAATGGAAGAATAGATAACAGCGACATAAGGGGTTGTAGTTTGATGTATACTTAGGTT
>DASVST010000451.1:0-2548 GCA_036387965.1 Segetibacter sp.
AATCGACCAGGGACCGGCAGTAGTGATGATGGAAAACCACAGAACCGGTTTATTATGGAACCTTTTTATGAGTTGTGGTGAAGTGCAGCAAGGTTTAAGAAAGTTGGGGTTTCAAAGTCCGCATTTGAAATGAAACTTAAGGTTGAAGTTTGAACCACTAAGACACAAAGGTCAGGAAGTAACACTAAGTTTTGTTTGACTTGTCGTTATTTGTTCATGCCATTTTGAGCAGATGAGACACTAAGGCAAGGAAGTAACGCACAGCTTTTGTGATTCCTGAGTTCGTTGTGGCTTTGCGGTTCATCTTTGCTTAAGAGCGCATAACAGTACAAGAGTGTCCCTATAAGCTTCGCTGATGTCTCGTCCATTACAACTTGCGCCCGTTGGCTCATTCTCCGTCATTGCGAGGCACGAAGCAATCTGCTGATGGCTAATAAACCTGCCTACATTCGCCTAGCAGATTGCTTCGTCGTGCCTCCTCGCAATGACGACCAACTGTACAAGAGTGATCCTATAAGCGCTGTGCTGATGTCACGATAATTACAACAGGAATATAATTTTGCAAAAACCAAAAGCTCTTTGCAGTTAAGACCTTTACGCAAATTGGATGCTTACTCCAAACAAGAGTGTGGTTCTGTCAGCTACTTGAGTTTCAAATTGACCGTTAGAGGTCCTATAGAAGAGTAAACGCGACTGAAGCTGCCAGGCAAAGAGCTTTTGATTTATTAAAAGCAAAATTATGAGCAAAAAAACGTCAAAAAAGGCAGAGAAAAAAAACATTGTATCTATGCCATTGGTTAATGCCCATGCAGCCGGTATAGACATCTCAGACAAAGAACATGTTGTAGCTGTAGGCGAAAACGTTTGTGCAGAACGTGTAAAAAAGTTTGGAGCTATGACCTGCGATTTACAGTCGATAGCAACATGGCTGAAAGAATGCAATATTGAAACTGTTGCAATGGAAAGCACCGGAGTTTATTGGAGACCTTTATTTAGTCTGCTTGTGCAGGAAGGCTTTGAGGTTCACCTTGTAAATTCCAAACACGTTAAAAACGTAACAGGAAGGAAAACAGATGAAGATGATGCAATGTGGATACAGAAGCTGCACAGTTGCGCTTTATTAAAAAGCTCGTATTTACCAGGTGACGAGCAGGATGCATTACGAACACTGGTAAGATATCGCAGAACAATAGTGCAGGACAGCAGCCGGTTTATAAATCGCATGCAAAAGTCAATGGAACTGATGAATATTAAATTTCATACTGTTATCAGCGACATTGTAGGAGTGACAGGCAAGGCTGTTGTAGAGGCTATTATCGGTGGCGAGCGAAAGGCAGAAAATTTTCTCCTTCTTATCGGTAAGACAATAAAGGCCGATCATGAAACGATTAGAAAATCTTTGGAGGGAAATTGGCGGGATGAGCATCTTTTTACCTTAAAAGAAAGCTATGAGTTTTATAAAATGTACCAACAGCGGCTTAAGGAATTTGATAAGGAAATAGAAAAGCAATTGCAGCGCTATGAAGCCAAATGCAATGAAGGGGTGATAGAAACGCCAAACAGTTGTGGTAGTGATAAAAGGGAAGTAGATAAAACGACACCTGTCAAAGAAAAAAAGATGAAGAAAAAAAAGGACAAGAATCATCCCCCTTTTGACGTAAGAGGATACCTGGAGAGAATACACGGAGTAGATGTTCTTGCTATCCCTGGCCTTAGTGAAACAGGTGGGCTGGAAATACTGGCAGAAACAGGAACAGATTTAAGCGATTGGGAAGCCGATGGGAACTTTAGGTCATGGCTTAACTTATGTGCGAATAATAAAATATCAGGTGGAAAAATTATTAGCAGCTCTATGATCAAAAAGAAGCCGAATGCGGCTAGCCAGGCATTCCGTAATGCAGCGAATGCCGTTCAAAGAAGTGACAATTGGCTGGGAGATTACTTTAGAAGAATGAAAGCAAAGGGCGGTAACAAATATGCAGTTCTTGCAACAGCGGCTAAAATAGCCACTATATATTATAAAATGGTTCGTTACAAAGAAGAATTCAAACCTTTGGACCTTGCAGAATATCAACACAAATACAAACAGGCTAAGATAGCTTACCTGGAACGTACCCTTAACCGGCTGAAGCAAGAGGCTGCATAGCAGGCTCTCCATTGGCATAGCCTCTATACTTTATGCCAAAAGCCTCAGTAGCAAGAGGGAGGGTTGTATAGAAGTGCGACGCAACAACTGCAAAATCACGGATTTCTGTTCGGACAATAAATTCTCTTATAAATCTTTGCAAACGATTTTAACATCTGCCGCAATAGGACAGTCAATTAAAGTTCAGAAAGGAGGGAAGTAATAATACTACACCTACTAAAAAAAGGTTCTTTAGGAATTTAAATACCTGTTATCGGAAGGAGTGGGAGTGGAGCTTTTGAAAAGTGAGCTGATATTGTGGTAAAAAAAAATTAGGGAGATAATAGCAAAAACAGCGAGTGTTATTTGAGGAACCAATTGATAAAACGTTCCATAATTGTAATTCGCTTTGTCGTTATAAAA
>DASVST010000452.1:0-10725 GCA_036387965.1 Segetibacter sp.
TTTTGGTGGTGATTAGCTCGATTACCCGAGGAACAACTGCAGCCACAACAAGCGTTATAGCCGGCATACTAATGATTTATGTAGGTATTACTTTCTTTGTTTGGATAATCAGAACTCCGGCTAAGAAAACTAAAGAGGAAGTAAACTAAACTTCAAAGAACAATTTCTTCTCGTTAGCTTGTATCGGATAAGTTTCTATTTTGCAACAAATATTTCTCATGTTTAAGTTGCGATCTACTTTCCTATGTATACTTTTTTCTCTTACTGGTTATTGTCAAATAAAATGGAAGAATGTTGATAGTCTTTTTCAACCGCTTCCAAAATCTGTTCACGTATATTATACAAACGATAGCTTAGATGGGAAACCTAATGTTGCTTATTATGTAGAAGCAGATCTAAAAGATAAAAAACTAGAGTTCACCTCTGATACAACTTATCGAAGAAGATTTACCCCCATGCAATTTTTTCAGAAGAATGATCACCCCTTATTGGTTGTTAATTGTACTTTTTTCGAGTTCGTAAACAACAGTAATTTAAACGTAGTAATCAAAGATAAACGCGTTATATCGCACAACGCAAAAACATTTAAGTCATCTATTGATACAACGAGAAGACTCAGGCTTTACAGCAGTGCCATAGGAATAAATAAAAGGAGAAAGGCAGATGTAGCATGGATAAAAACCGACAGCACAAAACGGTTTGCGAAAGCAGTTCAATTCCCATTCACAAGCGGAGGTAATTTAGTTATGAAGAGAGGAAGTTCTGTTACTAGGTTAACTGCTCCTGAATCGGCAAATTATGACCCTTTTATAAAGTGGAAAATGCAAACTGCCGTGGGTGGCGGACCTGCGTTGATACAACGTGGTGAATTGAAAATAACAAACGAAGAAGAACGAATGTTTGCGGGTAAAGCCATCAACGATAAACACCCACGAACAACAATGGGTTATACAAAGGATGGCAAGTTGATCATACTCGTTATCCAGGGACGTACTCCGGGAATAGCAGAAGGAGCTACACTGATTCAGGAGGCAAATATGCTAAAGGACATTGGATGTTGGGAAGCTTTAAACCTTGACGGTGGCGGAAGCAGCTGCCTTTTAGTTAACGGCAAAGAAACCATTAAGCCATCTGACCCTAATGGGCAAAGACCTGTACCCGCGGTATTTTTGATTAAGAATAAACGTTGATTGCATCTTTTATTTAAACTCCCAAACCAAAGCACTTGCACCTAATATTGCAGCATCTGCTTCCTTCAATTCGCTAAACACAAGCCTTACTTTATTTTGAAAGATTGGTAGAAGGTTTTTCTCCATGTGTTCCTTCGTTGGCTTCATTATAAGATCACCTGCTTTTATAACACCTCCAAAAAGTATAATTGCTTCCGGTGAAGAAAACATGATGAAATTTGCCAGCGCTTCTCCAAGAATTTGTCCTGTAAAACGGTAGGCTTCCTGAGCTATTTTATCGCCAGCTTTTGCTTTTTCGAAAACATCCTTTGACGTTATAATATGGAGGTCTCGTAATTCACTAGGCTCTTTACTCGCCTGCAATAATTCTTTAGCTGTTAACACTATTCCCGTGGCAGAACAATAAGCTTCTAAAGAACCATCCAGTTCTGTTGACCAGTGAGGCCTTCCTCCGTGACGAATAATTGTATGCCCCAGTTCGCCGGCAAAACCATCATGACCATAAACTACCTGGCCGTTTGCTACAATGCCACTACCCACACCAGTACCAAGAGTAATCATAATAAAATCACGCATACCACGTGCTGCTCCATACATCATTTCGCCAACTGCCGCTGCATTGGCATCGTTAGTCAAAGCTGAGGGTAAGCCAAACTTTGTAGTGATCAACTTTGCTATCGGAACTATACCTTTCCAGTGAAGGTTTGGCGCATATTCAATTGTACCGGTATAAAAGTTACCGTTAGGTGCGCCTAAACCAATTCCCTTAACTGTGCCTTCGTGTTTGTTTTTATTTATAAGGGGTGTAAGCACTTCATACAAGGCATCAATAAATCCTTCAATCGTTGGATAGTTATCCGTTTTTATTTCACCTTTTTCTAAGATATCTCCCCTATGATTTACTAAACCATACTTAGTATTGGTGCCACCAATATCAATGCCTATGGCATATTCGTTCGACATTTCGATCATCTATAAGTTTTAATTTAAGCTTTTGAACTTTCAGTGTTATAGTCAATTCCCTGCGATTTCAAAACCCTTTCAGCTTTTATTGCATAGTAAGCAAGATAAATAAAGCACGCTATACCCACTAAAAAAGACCATTGAATTCCAAGTAGATTCTCCTCCGCAAGATACCCTTGTAATAAACTAACAAAGCCGCCACCCATGATCATCATTATGAGCAGACTTGAACCTTCATTTGTATGTTTTCCTAATCCTGCGATAGCTAATGTAAAAATGCAAGGCCATAAAGTTGAACAAAATAATCCTACACTTATGAATGCATAAACACTTACCATTCCATCTGCAAGCATACCTATAAGTAAAGCGGTAATGCCAAGGGCAGAAAAGAGTAACAACTGTCGGGCAGGATTTCCCCGGCTTAGAAAATCTGCAACAATTAATACGAGAATTACGACCGCATAAAGATAAAACGGAGTGATGTCGTGATTGGCAATTTTATTGACACCAAGAAAAACACCAAAAGCTAAGTAAGGCATTACAAAGCGAAGGACAGACTGTACACCTGAGCTAACATTAAATGCACCCGCTGATAAAGTCCAGCGACCGATCATTAAGCTTGCCCAAAAAAGAGAAACGAAGGGAGCTATTCGTTCTGTTGGGATGGGTAATCCATCCTCACCCGTAACATGTTGCTTCATAAACTCGGGCAGGTTAGATGCGGTTGAAACTTCAACACCAACGTAAACGAATATTGCGATCATACCAAGCGCTAGCTGGGTATAATTTAAAGCTCCTTTTCTTACAGGAACTGCGTACGCGTCAGAAACGTCAGTTGGGGTGGCTACTTTACTAATATCTTTTTGAGTTTCTCCTGAAGGCGAATCAACATTAATTTTATTCGGAACCGATGAGAATTTAAAAATTATGGCAGCTAATAAAAACACTGCACCTAAAATTAAGTAAGGTGTTTTAACTGCACCAATATCACTTACATTTTCTGATGTAGCAGTTACACTTCCAAAAATAGCAAAGCTGATAATAAGTGGACCAATTGTAGTTCCAAAATTGTTTATACCACCGGCCATGCTCAGTCTTTGTGAACCGTACTTTGGATCGCCCATAACAATTGCTAAAGGGTTAGCTGCAGTTTGTTGTAAGGAGAAGCCAAGGCCTACGATAAAGAGGCCGGTTATCATTAATAAGAAAGACGCATTTTCCGCCGCCGGGTAAAATAACAACGTACCTAATGCTGAAATTAAAAGTCCAAGCGCAATTCCATTTTTATAACCAATTCTGTTCAAAATGTCTCCGCCACTTGCTTTGCTTGCAAAAAAATATATAAGGGAACCAACAGTATAAGCTACATAAAATGCAAAAGAAATCATTTGTGCCTGCCATTGCTGTAGGTTCAGTTTCTCTTTAAATACGGGTATCAAGATATCATTACTTGCTGCAACAAAACCCCAAAAAAAGAAAACAGAAATGAGTGTGCCGAACTGTGCCCATTTAGTCGATTGGTTCATGCGATGTTAGTTTTGATTTTAGTGAAAGTAACAACATTTCTGTTGTATCGTAGCTTTGATTACGCAGCTGCTAATATTTTTTATTGAGCGAATAAGCATAATCAATTGAAACATGTACTTTAGAACAAATTTATTATATGGCCGCACAAACTGCAACAACAACTAACAACAAGAAAGGCTATTTGTTTCCATTAACGATCATTGGTTCTTTATTCTTTGTTTTTGGATTTATAACATGGGCTAACAGCCAGCTTATACCTTACCTGCGAATTGCATGTGAGCTAAGTGTTGCGCAATCGTACCTTGTAGCAACCGCATTCTTTGCAGCTTACTTTTTTATGGCAATTCCATCATCGTACATTTTGCGAAAAACAGGTTTTAAGAAGGGAATGTCCTTAGGCTTGTTTGTAATGGCTATTGGTGCAATACTTTTTGTACCTGCTGCTAACGTAAGAAGTTACCCGCTTTTCCTTATTGGTTTATTTATAATAGGCACTGGTTTGGCGCTTCTTCAAACAGCTTCAAATCCGTATGTAACTGTAATAGGACCCATAGAAAGTGCAGCTCAGCGCATCAGTATAATGGGTATTTGTAACAAGATAGCAGGCATTTTGGCTGTGTTTGTTTTAGGTAACATTGTACTAAGCAATGCTGATGAAATTAAGAATAGACTTGCCACGCTAAATGCAGATGAACGTGCGGTTGAGTTAAATGAACTTGCAGCCAGGGTTATAAATCCTTACATAACTATTGCAATAGCGCTAACTGTACTTGCTGCTATTATTTACTTCATAAATCTTCCGGAAATAAAAGAAGAAGAAGAGGATTTTTCAACATCAGGTAGTCGTACAAGTATTTTTCAATATCCACACCTTTTATTAGGAGCGTTGGCTATTTTCTTTTACGTTGGTGTAGAAGTTATAAGCTACGACACTTTTGCCGGTTTAGGAGAAGCCCTCGGTTACTCGCTTGATGAGGCAAAAAGTTTTGCATCTTATACGGGTTACGGATTACTTATAGGTTACGTACTTGGTATAATAGCTATTCCTAAGTTTATATCACAACGCAAAGCGCTAATTGGGAGCGCTATCTTAAGCATTATCCTTGTTTTAATCACAGTCTTCTCAGATGGTGTTTTTGCTGTTGCAAGTTTCGCCTTATTGGGTTTCTCTAATGCAATGATGTGGCCTGCAATTTGGCCACTGGCCATTGATGGTTTAGGTAAGTTTACAAAGTTGGGTTCAGCCTTGCTTGTAATGGGTATTGTTGGAGGTGCTATTCTTCCACCTTTGTATGGTAAAATCGCAGAGATCATCGATTCACTAAAAATGGCTTATTTAGTTATGATTCCGTGTTACCTGTTCATTTTGTATTTCGCTACCAAAGGATTTAGGGCTGGTCACAAGCCCACTCCGATTGTAGTTCCTTAACAACGTTTAACCATGGAAATAATTCACATTAGTGCCGAATGTTACCCGGTAGCAAAAGCCGGTGGTTTGGGTGATGTAGTGGGAGCACTTCCTAAATACCAGAATAAACTCGGGCATATAGCAAAGGTGGTAATGCCCATGTATCGAACAAAGTTTTTGTACGAGAACTTATGGGATGTTGATTTCAAAGGTTATGCAAGTTTGGGAGGTCAATACTTTGAATATACAATCATTAAAGAAAGGAATAACAAGCTTGGATTTGACTTATACCTTGTGGACATAAATGGTTTATTAGACAGGGAGAAGGTTTATGGATATGATGATGATACAGAACGATTTATTTCCTTCCAGTTAGCCGTGCTTGATTGGTTAAGTAAATGGCAGCACAGACCTGACGTAGTGCATTGCCACGATCATCATACAGCACTCATACCTTTTATGATGAAGTACTGTTACGCTTTTGATGTATTAAAATTCACACCGACAGTTGTAACCATTCATAATGCACAATACCAGGGTTGGATTGGATGGGATAAAAGTTATTACATACCTGCATATGATAATTGGAGAAGAGGCATGCTCGATTGGAAGAATAATATCAATCCTTTAGCATCGGGTATAAAATGTGCAGATAAAGTAACAACTGTAAGCCGGAGTTATTTAGATGAGTTAAGAACCTCCGCTAATGGTTTAGAGAACTTGTTTGAATACGAAAGAGGAAAATGTGTAGGCATATTAAATGGTATTGATAATGATGTTTGGGATCCTGCAACAGATACTTATATCGACAATAATTTTTCTTTGGAAGATGTAGCAAAAGGTAAGCAGGCTAATAAAGAATTGTTATGCGAGCAGTTTAATCTCGATAAAGCAAAGCCATTGGTTGTTTTTATTGGAAGGTTGGTTGGAGAGAAGGCTGCAGATATTTTGCCGGAAAGTATCATGGCATCTATCTATGGCACACAAGGAAATGTCTGTTTTTTAATACTCGGCAGCGGCGATCCGCATGTAGAATGGCAGCTTAATAGCATGAGAAGCCATTTTCCTGGCTTATACAATGCAGTAATAGGATATAATGAGAAATTAAGTCACCAGATGTATGCTGGCGCAGATTTTTTGCTAATGCCAAGTAGGGTTGAGCCCTGCGGATTAAACCAGATGTATGCAATGCGCTATGGCACAATTCCTATTGTACGAAGCACGGGTGGATTGATAGATACCGTTGTTGATATGGGCGATGAAAATGGATATGGAATTCGATTTAATTATGCGTCGGTATCTGATATAAATTTTTCTATCAGCCGCGCGGTCGATGTATACGGTGATGTTGAAAGTCTTGATAAAATGCGTAAATACATGATGGCTATAGATAATAGCTGGGATAAAAGCGCAAGCGAATACATTGATGTTTATAAATCGATATAATTATGTTGAATTGTGAATGTTGAATGTTGAATGGTAATTTAATAAAATATAAAGTCAAGCAATTAGTAGCACCGCTCTTTATTCAACATTTATCACTTAGCATTTAAAATAAAAGTGTATGGACACCATAACTAAATCTGTTGTAGCAGTAATATTGGGAGGAGGTTCGGGAACCAGGTTATTTCCACTCACATTAAGCAGAAGTAAACCGGCCGTTCCTATTGCTGGTAAGTATCGCCTGGTTGATATACCGATAAGCAACTGCATAAATAGTAACATTAATCGAATGTTTGTTTTAACGCAGTTCAACTCTGCATCTTTAAACAAACACATAAAAAACACCTATCTCTTTAGCGCTTTTAGTACCGGCTTTGTTGATATACTTGCAGCAGAACAAACACCGGATAATCCCGGTTGGTACCAGGGTACTGCTGATGCTGTAAGACAATCTTTACGACACATCGGAATTTTAGATTTTGAGTATGTATTGATATTAAGCGGCGACCAGTTATACCAGATGGATTTTGCAGACATGCTCGAAAATCACAAAAAACATAATGCAGAAATTTCAGTAGCGACAATCCCGGTGCCCGAAAGAGAAGCAACCGAGTTTGGGATCTTAAAAGTTGGAGAGAATAATGCTATAACATCCTTCATCGAAAAACCAAACAAAGAGTTATTGCCCGAATGGGTTAGTGATACCGGAAGCGAAATGCAATCCATGGGCAGAAACCATTTAGGCTCTATGGGTATATATCTTTTCAATCGTTCAATGCTGTTCGATCTGTTAGAAGATAAGATGAAATCTGCCACCGATTTTGGAAAAGAAATTTTGCCTTCCGCTATAGGCAAGCACCAGATAATAAGCTACCAGTATGATGGTTATTGGACTGACATCGGAAACATCTATTCTTTTTACGAAGCTAACCTGGCGCTCACACAAGACATACCGCCGTTTAATTTATTTGATAATACAAAGGCAGTTTATACAAGGCCTCGAATGTTGCCCCCTGCAAAGATCAGCGGAACTAAAATAGAACGAACCATTGTTGCCGAAGGTTCAATTGTACATGCAAGCCACATTGAAAACAGCGTAATAGGTATACGATCAAGGATTGGTTACGAAACCCAAATTGTAAGCAGTTATTTAATGGGTAACGACTATTACGAAACAATTGAGGATATGGCCTCCAACTTAAATAAAGGAATTCCAAAGATCGGTATAGGAGAAAGGTGTTTAATAAAGAATGCTATCGTTGATAAGGACTGTCGCATAGGTAATGATGTAAGGATAATCGGTGGCTCACATTTACAACCTATAGATCACCCGTTGTATACTATCAAAGACGACATTGTTGTAATAAAAAAGAACGCGGTTTTGCCGGATGGCTTCGTAATTGAATAAAATTAAAGAACATCCTCACAGGATGTTTTTTTATGTACTTTTAGCTTCATGTAATTATTACACATTCAACCAACCCTAACGATTGCTATGGCCGTATTAACCCCTCAACCTGAAACGTTGCGTACTGCAGGTAAGCCCATATTAAGCTTGTGGCAGATCTTCAATATGAGTTTTGGCTTTCTTGGTATCCAATTTGGGTTTGCTTTACAAAATGCAAACGTCAGCAGGATCTTTCAAACACTTGGAGCAGAGATAGATGACATACCTGTTCTCTGGATTGCAGCACCTATAACAGGTTTATTAGTTCAGCCGATCATTGGTTATTTAAGCGATAGAACATGGCACCCCTGGTGGGGAAGAAGAAGACCGTTCTTCTTTATTGGCGCAGTACTTTCTTCATTGGCGTTGTTCCTGATGCCAAACTCCTCCGTACTTTGGATGGCAGCAATCTTACTTTGGGTACTTGATGCGTCTATCAATATTTCAATGGAACCTTTCAGGGCTTTTGTTGGTGATAAACTTTCATCAAAGCAAAGAACTACAGGCTTTGCAATGCAAACTTTCTTCATTGGCATTGGTGCTGTTATTGCTTCGTTGTTGCCTTACTTTTTCACCAATTTCTTGAACATCAGTAACACTGCACCTGAAGGCGTAATTCCTGATTCAGTTAAATATTCATTCTATATCGGAGGCGTTATTTTTCTTGCTGCTGTCTTATGGACGGTTTTCACAACCAGAGAATTTCCACCAGAAAACATACACAAATGGGAGGAAGAAAAACTCCAAACAAAAGGATTTGCAAAGGGTTTTTCTGAGATTTTCAAAGGCATATTTACGATGCCTAAAACAATGTTACAGTTAGCAGTTGTTCAATTCTTTACGTGGCTCGCTTTCTTTTCAATGTGGATATACACAACCTCGGGCATAGCTCAAAATGCTTACGGCACCAACGATACTACAACAAAGCAATACCAGGATGCAGGTGATTGGGTTGGCGTTATGTTCATGGTTTATAATGGCGTTTCAGCTATCACTGCATTCCTACTACCAATGCTTGCAAAGCGCATCGGTCGCAGGTTTACCCATATGATCTGCCTTATTATTGGTGGTATCGGTCTTGTTTCAATGCTATATATAAAAGACCCGAACATGTTGTTGTTGCCAATGATTGGAGTTGGGCTTGCGTGGTCATCTACCTTAACAATGCCATATGCCATTCTTGCTGGTGCATTGCCTGCTAATAAGATGGGTTTCTACATGGGCGTATTTAATTTCTTTGTTGTCATCCCGCAAATTCTCGCTGCCGCTATACTTGGTTTTTTTGTGAAGACTGTTTTTGAAAATCAGAGTATTTACGCATTAATGATTGGCGGTGTATCAATGATATTAGCAGGATTATTAAACTTTATTGTTAAGGATGCTGATGAATAAAATTTCTGTTATGAAAAGAGCTTTTTTGCTTGCTGCTTTGAGTTTTGTTTACTCGTTCAGTTTTGCAGACGAATATAAGGTTGATGGTGTTTACCCTGGCCACTGGTGGGTTGGTATGAAGAATACCAAACTGCAGGTGATGGTGTATGGTGCAAACATTTCCGAAAATACTTTTTTTATAAACTATCCCGGGGTAAAACTCATAAAAACAAACAAGGTAGAAAACACCAACTATGTTTTTTTAGACTTGGTTATATCTGCTGCTGCAAAACCAGGCAATATGAAAATACATCTGAAGAATCCCGCAGGTGAAGGAGATGTTTTGTTTGAGCTAAAGCAAAGAAGAAAGGGTAAAGGAACATCCTTTGCTCAAGGTGTAACTTCTTCTGATTTCATTTATCTTTTAATGCCTGATAGATTCAGTAATGGTGATGCTTCAAACGATAAGATTCCAGGAATGCGGGACCAGACAATGAACCGCGATTCCATTTATCACCGTCACGGCGGCGATCTGCAGGGAGTGATCAACCATTTGGATTATTTACAAAACCTTGGTGTAACCGCTTTATGGATGACACCTGTATTAGAAAATGATATGCCTGATAGAACTGAGCATGGCTATGCGTTTACTAATCATTATAAGATAGAACCTCGCTTTGGTGGCGAAGCTGCTTACAAAAAGCTAAGCGATGCTTTACATGCAAGAGGTATGAAGTTAATTCAGGATGCTGTATATAATCATGTAGGTCTTTATCATTTCACCGTACAGAACCCGCCAATGAAAGATTGGCTTCACCAGTGGCCAAACTTTACACAAACATCATACAAAGACCAACCATTAATTGATCCTTACGGTGCAACTGCTGATAAGAAAGTAACAAGCGACGGTTGGTTTACCCGGCAAATGCCCGACCTGAACCATAGCAATCCCTACGTCGCAAACTACCTTATACAACACGCAATTTGGAGCGTGGAAGAATTTGGAGTTGATGGTTGGAGAATTGATACATACATATACAACGACCTTGAGTTTATGAACCGTTGTAACAAGGCTTTAATGGATGAATATCCTTCAATAGGTCTGTTTGGTGAAACATGGGTACATGGCGTTCCAAGCCAGGCATATTTTACAGCAAACACGATGAATATTCCTTTTAAAAGTAATCTTCCTGGTGTTACTGACTTTCAAACAAACTTATATGGTATTGCACCTGCATTGAACCAGCCTTTCGGTTGGACAGAAGGCGTAAATAAATTGTATTCAACATTGGCTTCAGACTTTATGTATAAAGACCCTATGAAGAATGTAAACTTCTTAGATAACCATGACCTGACAAGATTCTTAACCCAAGTTG
>DASVST010000453.1:0-4872 GCA_036387965.1 Segetibacter sp.
AACGATGAAAGGAATTTTATGCGCATACTTTCTCGCCATTATTCCTAAAACACCGTACGTACTTGCAACACCATTACATCCACCTTCAATGGCAAGCTTAACAATATTTTCAGGATCAAAATAGATCGGGTTCGGAGCGAAAGACGCACCTCCACTATGTTCTATACCCTGGTCAACAGGAAAAATACTGCAATGTCCTGTTCCGGCTAAACGACCGGCGCTCAACAGAGTTTGCATACTACGCAACACCTGGTTGTTACGGTTGCTGTTTACCCAAACATCCTCAACGTGGTTAGGCGACGGAAGATGAATCGTGCTCTTATCAATTGTTTTACACTCGTGGTTCAGCAGGTACTCTGCTTTATCACCAATAATGTCAAGTATTTTTTGATTTGCCATGTGTAGTTATGGTTTTAATAATTTGGTAGTTAGCTATCAATTTAAATCAACAATTATTCCCCGCCTTGGCAGGTCTGCACCAGAGATCCTTCACAATACAATATTATATATGTATATAGAATTGTGGTGGGGGCAAATATAGTTATAGATAATCAAGTGAAAAAACCTTCCTGAAGTAATGGCTTTAGAAGCATTTCGGTTTTTTAGTTTTTGCTTAGAGAATTGATGATAGATTAGAACGTAAAGATTCTTTTAAGTGAATTTGGCAAAATCGCCCATCATTTTGCTTTTACTAAATTCTGCATTTTTAAAAAAGTCATTTAACTGTGTTCTAAGTTGTTCAACTTTGTTCCCCACTGGTTACTCAGGTCAGAAAAAATAAATAATTCTGTTTAGGAAGTGGTTCGGGGCGAAATTTATACTTGAATACATGAAAAAAAGAACTCAAAGCTTATTTCAATTGTTTGCCGTTATAGTGTTCTTAATGGGTTGTAATAATAAGCAGGTAAAAAGTCAGGGAAAGTCAGATACAACCATCATAGCCAGGTATAAGGAAGAAGATTATCATGTTGTGTTTGAAGATAGAAAGGGATCTTCTTTTTATGAAGGAATACTAAAGGGGGTGGAAGTTGACACATTTCAATATAATCGTGTCCTTCAGGAGATAAAAGATTCTTTTAACATCAGCATTAAAAGATTTTCACTGCCCCTTAAAAGAGAGTGGGTTAGCCTTAATGTTTATAAAGACAAATATTATGCTTATGCGCCTTCTGAGCCTTGGGTAAATCTGCATTTTGCATTTACCGATTCAACTGTAATAATAAATTTCTTTAACGATGGCTACATACCTTCTATTATACAAAGCATTACCAATAAAGATGGATCGATAGTGCTTAACATAAAAGCATTATATTATTATGATGATGAATACTCGAAGATTATTGTTCATTTTCTTTTAAAACAAAAAGACATTGCAATAATTGCATTTCCCCTAAAACAGGGAGAGGGGCGATACCATTTAGTAGGTGCAAAAGAAAAGATTAGAAGTTTTCCTATAATTGTGAATTATTGCCCGGGGCGAAGATGCGCTGAATGGCAATTTGAGAAACCAGATTATAAAATGCTTCTTAGTAAAGGAGTGGTAAAAGGGTTGTGATTCACGTTCTTTGCGCAATAGAAATATTGTACACCCCTGAAAGGCAAAACAGATTTGGATATGATTTGAATATGCCGGACACAGTCCTGCTTTTTCTTTTTACGTTTAAGTGTCCTCTGGAACACTTAACAAGCGGAGGGTAATCAAGTGAAAAAACTTTTTTGTAGCAACGGCTTTAGTATGCATTGCGGTTTTTAGTTTTTGCTTCAAGAATTAAGGATAAATTAGAACGTAAGGATTCTTTTAAATTGAATTTGACAATATCACCCATTGTTTTGCATTTATTAAACTGGTCATTTTTAAAGAAGTCGTTGAGCTGCGCTTTCAGTTTTTCAACTTTATCAGCAGAAGAGATTTCATCTTTACTCATAACATTCATCAGTTCTAACAACCTGTATCTTGAATCAGCCATTCTAAAAGCCATCATCGTTCGCTCTTCTGTTTGATATTGCTCAATAGAATCTTTATTCAAAAATTTAGTAGCAAGTTCAACAAGCGGAAGGTTTTCTTTGAAGTATTGAGGCAGGTATAAGTTCTTTCTTCCTTCATAAGACTGCTGATCAAAATCTATGGCTCTGATGCGATATTGGAAATCTTCAATATCAGGAGTGATATCAACAACGAAATTATAACTCCGCATATCACCTAATAATCTTACAAAGCAACGTTCATTAAACTTTACAAACTCTTTAGCAAACCGAATTTTGTTCGTAATTGGCTGATCAAGGTATTGATGAATAAAAACATCACCGGGAATACCCGGAATATGTTCCTCAACTAAAGTATTGTAATGTGAGAAATATGTGATGCGATTAGGAGAGAGGATGTGTTCCAACTCGAGCCCATACACACGTGAAGCATCAGCGATCTTTATATAAAAGTGGTCGTAGTTATCGTTGTATTTATTTACTATTCTTATGCGAAAAGGGTTTGAATTGCCAAATGCGCAATAATCAACTCGTGCAACATCAAGGTGCTTCGAAAAAGTAAGATCTCCTTCTGTTTTTAATATGGCGTATATCTGTATTAATCCATCTCTTATAAATTCCCATTCCCGCATATCATACACCACCTTTTCCCAATACGTATCTTTCCCGTTTTTATCTTTCAGGGGAACTGAATACGTTATCCGCGCAAGATCTTCATATGCAACGGGCAGCTTTACTTCCCGACCATGTTGTTTTAGATAAGCTCTTAAAGATTCATTTATAGGAAACGAAGGCTTCTTTTTGGAAGGAGCGTCATTCTTATTTTGTAAACCTGCATTAGGGACATCTGAAAAACTCATAGTGCTTAATTGCTCAATTTAGCTGTTGTATTTCTTGAATAAGTTTTTTAAAATAGTCTGCAGAATGTAATAACCTGCTTCCATACCAGCTAAACATTTCGCCATCTACAAGTAAAATCTTTGTGCCACGTAGTTGTTGCTGCAGTTCATCAATATGTTTTTGCTTGAAAGGGTAAGGTTCTGAAGAGAGAAGTAGTACTTCACAAATAAGCTGTGATAATTGTGAAGTCGAGATTTCAGGATATCGTTGTTGATCGCTGAAGACATTCTTTAAGCCGCATCTAAGCATCAGATCGTTTATGAACGTATCCCCACCCGCTGCCATGTATGGGTCTTTCCAAATAAGGTATGCCGTGCTAACTTTATAAGTTGATTGGTTGATTGGTTCGACAAATGATTTTAAAAGTTCAAAATCAGAATGGATATTCTCAGCCATCTCATTCGCTTTTTGCTCTCTATCTACCAGCTTTCCGACATGTTTAATCATATCTAAGGCATCCTCTAAGTTCTTAATGTCAGAGACATACACAGGAGCAATTTCGCCCAAAGCTTCAATTTGCTCCTTTACATTCTCTTCTTTGTTGGCTAAAATCAGATCAGGTGATAAGGATTTTACTTTATTGATGTTTACCGTTTTCGTTCCGCCTACTCTCACTTTAGTTCTAAACCATTCGTTAGGATGAATGCAAAACTTTGTAATCCCAACAACTTCTTCAGCTAAGCCGAGGTGATAGAGTAATTCCGTTTGAGAGGGCACAAGTGATATAATCCTTTTCGGGGTTACCATATAGTTGCCGAAGTTAATTAATGCATGATAGTTTAAATGTCTGAACTTTAGTTGTTGGCATATCGTATAAGGATATGTAATAAATTATGAAAAGCTCAATTCTTCATCTTCTTTCAATAGTAGTTTTTACTTTCAGTTATTCCTGCTCAAGACCAATAAAAACAGTAGATGTCAGACAACAAATTGATGGTGATTCTTTACCCGCACCATATGCTTCAAAGTCAAAAACAAACTTTAGCAGGGTTATAGGTTGGAGTAATGGAAAAACACCCATTGCTCCCGAAGGTTTCGTTGTTACCAAATTTGCTGATAGGCTTGACAATCCAAGATGGATCTATGTGGCCGATAATGGAGATATTTTTGTTGCTGAATCAAATACAATCTTAAGCGGCATCATGAAGTTAGGTGCATCCATTTCCCGCAAAATAAAAACCCAAAACTACGGTGAGAGTGCAAACCGCATTACACTCTTTAGGGATGTAAATAAAGATGGTGTGGCTGAAAGCAGGTATGTTTTTAAGGAAGGGTTAAACCAACCTTTGGGGATGCTTATTTTAGGCAACTACTTTTATGTTGCTAATACTGATGGTTTAATGCAGTTCCCTTACAAGATCGGAGATACTCAGCTAGCAGGTGCAGGAAAACAAATTGTATCACTACCTGCCGGCGGCTATAACAATCACTGGACAAGAAATATAATTGCAAATGAGCAAGGCTCGAAAATATATATCTCAGTAGGTTCAGGAACTAATGTAGCAGAGAAAGGTATGGAAGTAGAAAAGAGAAGGGCGAACATACTTGAAATTAATCTCGATGGCAGCGGCGAACGGGTCTATGCAAGCGGCTTAAGAAATCCTGTCGGGATGGACTGGGCGCCAGGAACACAAACGCTTTGGACGGCAGTGAACGAAAGAGACAAACTGGGGGATGATCTTGTTCCTGATTACTTAACCTCTGTAAGAAATGAAGGTTTTTATGGCTGGCCGTATAGTTACTTCGGGCAAAATGAAGATCCGAGAATGAAAGATAATCCACGACCGGACTTAGTGCAAAAGGCAATAGTTCCGGATGTTGACCTTGGATCACATACTGCATCTCTCGGGTTGGTGTTTTATAATAAAAAAGCATTTCCTTCTAAATATCATAGCGGTGCTTTTGTAGCCCAGCATGGTTCATGGAACCGTTCTTCTTTGGTTGGCTATAAGGTTGTATTTATTCCTTTTGTAAATGGCAGACCATCAG
>DASVST010000454.1:0-2041 GCA_036387965.1 Segetibacter sp.
AAAATTACAATTGATGAGTTGGCATCTATGGTTGCTGTAAGCCGAAGAAATTTTGAAAGAAGATTTAAGAAAGCAACTTCGAATACAGTGGCTGAATATATACAACGTGTAAAGATTGAGGCTGCAAAGATGAGCCTTGAATCAACACGGGAAAATGTAAACGATGCTATGTATAAAGTTGGCTACTCCGATCCTAAAGCGTTTCGGGTTAGCTTTAAAAAAATTACAGGCTTATCCCCTATTGAATACCGGAATAAATATAACAGGAGTTTGAATGCGGTAGCATAAAAGTTTTTACCTACTTTAGTTTCTGAGCATCTCTTCTTCTCGGAGAGTAATATCCACCAACGCATATCTTTTTACATCATTGATGGTCATTTCATCTACGATGTTTACAAGGTCTTTGTAAACAGATGTTGTTGCAGGTTTTATAATTACGACGAAATCCCTTTCTTCTGTAGTACTTCGCTTTTTGCTGATTAGTGTTTCTCGGATAAGAGACATAGAACTGGTTCTGATATTAGTACCACCTTGCTGTAGTTCTCCTTCGTAGTAATAAACTGAACTATTGCTCCCGAGCAAAATGGTTAAAGCTCCGCTTTGCTTTACACGAGTAGACTCGCCTGAGTCGTCCGGCAACACGATTTTCACAGCTGTTGGTTGGCTCATTGTAGTTGTGAAAATAAAAAATGTAAGAAGGAGAAATCCCAGATCAACCATAGGAGTCAGATCAACACGCGTTGAGAGTTTTTTTGATTTTGCAACACCCACACGCTTCTTCTGTTGGTTTTCGATTGAAGTTACTTCAGCCATAATTGTTAGTTTATAATATGATACACGCTTCCATTATTTCCATAAACTGATTTTTGTTACCGATGCCTGTAGCAACAATTATTAGCTGAAGTACCAATATTTACAGGAGCTAATATTTATTCCGTTATCGAAATACTATGTTGCTAACTTAGCAGTGTAGGCTTTGAAACAAACCCATTCAAGATTTGACACTAATATATAAGAGTTCACTCAATAACTGTTGTAACACCAATGATAACACCAAAATCACCATCTGTCTGTGTCCAATTTTTTTCTGGTAAATACGTCCGTGACACAAGTCCATCAAGATATAGTGCATTTTTACAGCCCATGTTCTTAAAATACTTTGCAAAGTCATAAAAGTTAATTTCACTTTTAGACATAGCAAATACTACTTTGTTATCTGGTAATATACCTACACCATTTCTTATGTTCAGGTTTTTTGAACCCTCATTAAATGCCGGATGTATTTGCCCGTTTATAACTAGCATCGGCCCTGATTGTGTGGCGTATTTGATCTTTCCACTATTGTAAAAGATATGAGTTTCAGAGATCTCAGGTATGTTGTCATTTGTTATATAAAAAACACCATTAGGCTTTAGAAAAAAGTTCCCATCTCCACTTGATGTATCCAATTGTGATAGAACAACCTGCTTTTCAATATATAGTCCTTTTGGTGTGTTACCGGGCTTGTACATTCCTCCATTCATTGCAAACACAAGCTTTCTTTTCTGTTTATTCAGCCATAACTCCAGGTTTTGAATGCTTCTAAAGACTTCATTTTTATCATCTTTCCAAAACATCTGTAGATCCTGCTTTCCAGGATCTACTGTATAGCTAACAAATTGATGATCGGCTGCATTATCTTTCTTAGTAAACACAAATACTGCTGCAGCTGTAAAAAATATAACGAGTGATAGTATGGCAATTATTTTTTTTGGAATCACGGTTCTTCCTGAAACATTATAGATTGGTGAGTTGGACAACGTATGCCACTGTATTATTACAGTTGTTTATGAAGATAATTAAATCAACTATACCGATAGTGTTGTTGGAGAATGTGGATGTTAAGAAGCCAGTCTCAGTTTAGCCTGCCATAATAAATTAGATCAACAAGTTCACCAGAGGTCGTTTTATAATCACGCCGTATGGTTCCTTCTATTTCGAATCCACACTTTTCTGCAACACGTTGTGCAGATAGGTTACTGTGATGAGTCCTCAGGAATAA
>DASVST010000455.1:0-2017 GCA_036387965.1 Segetibacter sp.
TTTTAGTTTGCACATTTACCGGGTATCCTTATCCTGCCCGAAAAGCTACTATCTACCAAGTTGACCTTAATGGAAACACTTCTGTATACCAGACAGGCCTTTCTACTCTAACTGATATTTAATTAGTGTCTGCAAGAAAACGCACCAAATTTCACTTTTAACCATCTAATTTTTTGTCTAAAGGCTGTCTCAACTCGTGGGTTTTCATTTGAGTACAATATTTTTTGCCGTGATATTATCCAATAATTATATTTCATTGCTTTTTTCTTTATAAATCGCACAGCTTCGCCCACAAACACCTTAATGGTTTGGGTTTTTCCGCTACGCTGCTTCTTTAAAACGTTGTTTTTCTCTTTTGGCTTCTGCTGCCAACTCTTTTGCTTTGAGTACATTTCCAAGTACATGCAGATTGTAAGCTAAAACACTTAATCCCACACATCGTTTATAGCCATGCAGCCCTTTG
Organism: Segetibacter sp.; assembly: GCA_036387965.1. Lineage (GTDB taxonomy): Bacteria > Bacteroidota > Bacteroidia > Chitinophagales > Chitinophagaceae > Segetibacter. The sequence continues at coordinate 464 of DASVST010000455.1, forward strand.
TCCATACATCTGTTAAGACCATGATGTTCTAACATATTGATATTGCTTTCAACGGCACTGTGAGCATTACGAAGCTTCTTAAAGGTGGAGCTACTTTCTCTTTCTTTATCTTCTTTGTTGTGTCGTCCTCTTTTGGGGAGTATAACTTCTTCTATTGTTGCCTCTTTAAGTGTTCTATGATTGTCTTTACTCCAAAACCCTTTATCGAAGCTGTGACTGTAAATCTTTCTGTCGTCGAAGTTCTTTTTTATTCTTTCACATAAGTCGCTTATTTGTTTGGCATCCTTTTGCTTTTCCATTATTTTGTAATCAACAATAAACTGGTATTGATCAGTAGTAATAAGTATAAGATGCCCAAGTTCTGTTTTCTTATTGAGTTTGCCTTTGCTTATCCATTCTGTATGTTCTTCAAAAATTGAATACACTTTTTCTTCTGCAGCAATAGCTTCTCCTTTTATCAGTCTGCGTTCTATCTGGTCTGTAAATTTTGTTACATATTGTTTATAATGTTCAAGCAGTATAATGATGGTTAATATTTCCTTTTCGTTACCTGCGCCTGGCGGTGGTTTTTTTATAAGTTCCTCTACCCTTTCTTTCAGCGTTCTTGCTTGCAGAAGATATTGCTTTACATATTGTTTCTTCTGCTGCTCATTCTTGCCTTTAAATACATGCTGCGAGGTAGTCCTGAAGAGGCTCTTAAGGCTTTTGCGAAGATGTTTTATTTTACGCCACCCTTTTATATCAGTTATTTCAAGCAACTTCTCTATCATATCCAAGCACTTGCGCACGCTGTCCCAAAGCAGGTTCAGATCGGTAGGAAAGTGTACGTTCGTTTCTACAGCATAGCTGTCAGTCTTAAGCTGCAATGCTTCATCGTCTTTTTTTTAACAAGTTTATGCCCTGCATCTACAACAAGCTGATTAATCTCATGCAGCAATGCTTCATCAACAAGGCTTACATTATCTAATATGGTTTGATAAGCAAATTCTGTTTTCTCATCTTCAATAAAGGCAGTAGCATGAACGCCCATTACCTTGCGCACAAGTTCATGATGATTGGCCCAGGTTTCAAGAGTGTCCCAGTTTGTGCCACATGTATGACGGACTACAGCGAGAACAAGTATGTGCCACAGATCCATTCCGTTGCGACCGGTTTTCTTTTTTCCGCTGCATATCTTTTTTTCAAGCATTGCAAAAACTTTTTCACTTAATTCCGGAGTAACAAAAATATACTGCAAAGCCATGAGTACAGGTGGTAGTTCATCACGACTCTTCAAAGAGAACCTGACATCAGAAATAGCTACAGTGCGAAGGTTCATTTGTTGCTCGAAACGTTGGCGCATGCAAGTGATTTTACAAGCGAATCTCAGACAAAAAAAAGCTACAATTCGGCATTATCAACACCTGTGAACAAATATTCGACAACCAATTTTGAGGGAAATGCTTTATCAGCAAGGGATACATAGTTTTCTTGCAAATACTAAGTAAGACTATCACATAAATAAAAGCTTGTTAGACAAATGACAACGTCTTCTTTTCGGGTTTAAACCTTGCA
>DASVST010000456.1:0-6593 GCA_036387965.1 Segetibacter sp.
AGCCGATTACATTCTAGAGCGTATTCTGCTTAAGCAGTGGAAAACAGACGAACGTATTCCAGCAGTCCGCGAACTAGCTGTACAACTCGAAGTCAACCCGAATACGGTTATGCGTACGTACGAATTTTTACAAGGGCAAAACATTATTTACAATCAAAGGGGCATCGGATATTTTGTTGCACCGGATGCGATTAAAAATGCTACCCAGTATAGAAAAACAGAATTTATTGAAAAGGAACTGCCCAATATTTTCCGGAACATTTACATGCTCGGTATGGATGTAGATGAATTAAAACAGCGTTACGAAAAATTCAAAAAACAAAACTTCAGCCACCTTACACCTTAAGTTATGAAGACCTAGCAACAATCTATTAGTGGTTCCTAATCAGCTTTTACTACCAACCACTAATTATAAGAAAGCATTTAAAAAGATATTAAATCGGCGACCTGTATTTAATGATGCAAACGGTCGACCTGCCACCGCATTGCCCTGATTGTTCCAACAAAAACAATTGAATAAATGCGGCTTGGGCGAAGTATGCCCTAAAAAACGAAAAAAATTCTTGTATAAACCTGAACACAATTAAAAACTTAATTATGAAAATCTCAATCTTGATCACCTCCCTCTTTCTTTTTCTCTCCAGCGTTACCGCACAAAACGGCGGAAAAATTTCAGGAAACGTATTGCAAAACATGAAGCCTGCAGAAGGCGCAACGGTTAGCTTATTGCGAGCCAAAGACGCTGGTACAGTTAAACTTTCTGTTGTTAATAAAGAAGGTTTATACCTTTTTGAAAACATAGCTAATGGCAAGTACCTGGTTTCTGTAACAGCAGTTGGTTACAAAAAGGCTATGTCCAAATCTTTTGAAGTTACTCCTGAACAGCAGAGCATAACCGTTGCAGAAATAACATTAACCCCGGTGAGTAAAGACCTAGCCGGTGTCACAGTTACTGCGACCCGACCATTAGTGGAAAATAAGATCGACAGAACTGTTCTGAATGTTGATGCATCAATAACAAACATCGGAACCTCAGCCTTAGAAGTATTAGAGAAGGCTCCCGGTGTAACGGTTGACACAGATGGTAATATTAGTCTGAAAGGAAAAGAGAATGTTTTGATAATGGTAGATGGAAGACCCACCCAATTGAGTGGAGCAGACCTTGCAAACCTTTTGCGAAATCTGAATTCAAATCAATTAGATCAGATTGAAATCATGACTAATCCGCCGGCACGCTTCGATGCTGCAGGTAATGCAGGTGTAATAAATATAAAAACGAAGAAAATTATTACTGCAGGCGTTAATGGTTCGGCAAGTGTGACCTATACGCAAGGCAGGTACGCTAAGACAGCTGAAAGCTTCAACTACAACTATAGAGAAGGCAAAGTAAATGTGTTCACCAACTTAAGTCACAACTATCAGAAAAGGTACTTAACCCTGAATATTGACAGAAACATTTACAACAGCAATACCAATGCACTGCAAAATGTTTTCGAGCAGGAGAACCACAAAATTATGACAGGAAATTCATCCAGTGCTAAAGTTGGAGTCGACTTCTTTGCAACGAAGAAAACAACTTTCGGTGCCGTTGTCAATTTAAATGTAAGACCTACTTCAACAATTAATCCAACCACCACAAGAATCTCGAACGCTTCTAAAAGTCTTCAAGGTGTAACAACCGCTATGCTAGATACTGAAGGAGATTGGAATAGCTTTAATACAAACCTGAACTTCAGGCGCTTGCTTGATACAAAAGGTAAAGAGCTTACTGCAGATATTGACTATGTGAAATATGGTTCAACAAACGAGCAATTCATGGTGAATTCTTATGCCGATGCTAATGGTAATATGCTTAGGAAATCAGATACACTGCGAGGACATTTACCCCAGGATTTAGAACTTTATAGCGCAAGGGTCGACTATTTACGTCCGCTTAAAAAAGGCGCAAGGTTTGAAGCAGGTATAAAAAGTGGTGTTGTAAGAACCGACAACAATGCAGCTTATGACAGCATTCAGTATGGCAGAGTCGTGTATGATTATAACCGTAGCAACCATTTTGTTTACGAGGAGAATATAAACGCAGTATACACTAATTTAAGTACGCCTCTTTCTAAAAAGATATCAGCGCAATTTGGTTTGCGTTTAGAAAATACAAAATCAAAAGGAAAGCAGAAAACTACAGGAGAGAATTTCGACAGGGATTATACTCAACTTTTCCCAACAGCCTATTTCCAGTACAAAGCGAACGATAAAAATAACTTTGGTGCCAATTTTGGAAGAAGAGTTAACCGTCCGGGCTATCAAGCTCTAAATCCATTTGTCAGGTTTATAGACAGGTATACTTATCAAACGGGCAATCCTAATTTAAAGCCTGCAGTAAGCAATAATGTTGAACTTTCGCATTCATGGAAAAATAAGATCACTACTACTTTAAATTATACCTACACAAAAGATATAATTAGCCAGGTAGCAGAACAAAGAGGAGAGGAGACTTACAATATGCTCCAGAATGTCTCATCTCTAAACCAATTCGGACTTTCAATAAGTACCAACACACCTATTACTAAATGGTGGACAAGTAACATCAACGTCAATGTATTCAACAACAATTTTAAAGGTGTAGTTACTAAGGCACCTGTGAAGCTATCCGGGACAGCTTTTATGATGAATGGATCACAGCAGTTCCAGGTAAATAAAACACTTACTGCAGAAATAACAGGCATGTATAGAAACGGTGGGCTTGAAGGCTTGGTAAGAGTTAAGTCTTTAGCTGTAATGGGTGCAGGACTTAGACAAAAGGTTTTGAAGAACAAGGGAACACTTAGCTTATCATTTCGTGATATTTTCCATTCTCAAATATTAAGAGGCAGTAGCCAGTACGGTAATGTAGACTTTAAAATCAGGCAGATTAGCGAAACCCAGACTGCTGCCATCGGCTTCTCTTACAACTTTAGCAAAGGAAAAAAGATTGCACCAGTAAAAAGAACGGCAGGTAGTGCTAACGAAGAGCAAGGTCGCATCGAACAATAGTAAAGGCTATACGTCATTGCGAGGCACGAAGCAATCTGCTTTTGATCATCGAAGCTGTTGCTAATCAAAGAGCAGATTGCTTCGTCGTTCCTCCTCGCAATGAGGTTACCGATCGGGTTGTTCACAAACTAAAATTTTATCAGTAAAATAATTATAAAATGAATAGTACGTCAATAATAAAAACTACCGGTCTCTCTTATCATTATTCAAAAGATGTACAAACGTTATTTGACATCAACCTGAATATAGAAAAAGGGAGTATCTATGGCTTTCTAGGCCCAAATGGTTCGGGCAAAACAACAACGTTAAGTTTATTGCTTGGATTACTAAATAACCGGAAAGGAGACATCGAAATCTTTGGTAAACACCTTCATTCAGACAGAATTGATATTTTAAAAAGGATTGGGTCATTAATCGAAACGCCGTCTTTATACGGACATCTTACCGCTAAAGAAAACCTCGAGGTTTACCGACCAATTTATGGAGCATCAAAAGAAAGAGTTGCTGAGGTTTTAAAAATTGTAGGATTGGAAGATACCGGTAACAAGACAGCAAAAAAGTTCTCACTTGGTATGAAGCAACGTCTGTCCATTGCACTTGCGTTGTTACCAAATCCTGAACTGCTCATACTTGATGAACCTTCAAATGGTTTGGACCCTGCTGGTATCATTGAGCTTCGCGCATTGATTAAACAGTTGAATAAGGCTTTTGGTATGACCATTCTAATATCGAGCCATATACTCTCAGAAGTTGAGAAAATGGTTAGTCATGTCGGGATTATTTACAAAGGTAAAATGCTCTTCCAGGGCACTTTGCAAGAGCTTCATCTTTTTCAGCAGAATAAGGCAAAGTTGCTGATTAATACCTCAGATAATAATTCAGCTATGCAGATTCTGAAGGATTATAACCCACAGGTATCCGAAGAAATACTCTCAGTTCCTTTTACAGATATGCAACAGGTAGCAGAAGTTGGCAGAGCAATCATAAATAACAACCTGGATCTGTACCTGCTTCAACCTAAGAAGCAAGAGCTTGAACAATTATTTATTGAGTTAACATCTAATCAATAATGACTTTAGCTATTTCTTTTCGCTCAGAGCTGGTTAAAAGTAAGCGTACATCTATCTGGTATCTATGCGTTATTGCCGCTGTACTTGCACCTATATTTTCATATCTCGATAGTACATCGTCCTACAGGATTGCTGACTTGCCGAATGATCCCTGGAACATGCATTTACTAGGAATGGGTGGAAGGGTTTTTAACATGATGGTGCTGCCTTTCTTTTTAATGTTAATCTGCACATTACTTGCGCAACTGGAGTATCGTAACAATACATGGAAACAAGTGTATGTTTCTCCGCAGTCGTTACTAAATGTTTTTCTTTCTAAGTACCTTATAGTGCAATTAATGCTAATAGGAGTTTTTATCCTTACTCTTCTTTTAATGGTGGTATCACTATTTGCTGTTGATCAGTTTGAGACGAACCTCAATTTGCTTGAACACCAATTCGATTGGAAAAGCTTCCTCATTTTTTATGGGCGTGTGTACATAACCGTTCTTGCAATAAGTGCTTTCCAGTTCTGGCTTGGGCTACGTTTTAAAAGTTTTATTGTTCCCCTGGTGGTTGGTATCTCATTGTTTCTCGCAGCAACAATGATGATGGAAGAACACCCGTGGGTGCACGACAATAAGTTCCCATACATCTATCCCCTTCGAAATTGTTTTCCGCATCGTCTATCAGATAAATGGATTGTCTTATGGGGTTCATTAGCATACACAGCCATATTTCTTGTACTAGGTTTTTTAGACTTTAACAGGAGAAGAAGCACCTCCTAACATTTGTGCTATCAATTCAACGATAATTGGTTTCTATCCAAAAATATTTCTTCAACTCATTTAAACTTAAAATATGAGCTTACTAAAATCACTCCGCTCCGAAATTTTAAAAACTAAACGGACTGCCCCACTTTATTTTACTCTTGCCGCTGCTGCTTTTAGCCCGTTAATGTCTATGTTAGATATTATACTTGATGGTGTAGAAACAGATAACAGAAGCGACATCTTCAATATAATGCTTATGAACAAATTTCAGATGACAGGTTTAGTAGCCCTTCCACTTTTTTTAATACTTGTCTGTACATTATTACCCCAGGTAGAGTTTAAAAACAACACATGGAAACAAGTACTTACCTCTCCTCAAGCAAAGTTTAATGTGTTTGCTGCCAAGTTTATAGACGTTCAGTTACTTACTCTAGTATTTTTTATCACGAATCTGTTGCTAATGTTTCTTTGTGCCGGTATCCTGCATCTAATGGATCCTACATTAGATGTCTTAAATCAACCTTTAAACGGCTACAAGATCCTGATGTCTAGAGTAAACTCTTATGTTTCTGTCCTTGCTATTTGTTCAATCCAGTTTTGGTTAGGATTGAAGTTCAAAAACTTTATTATACCGACTGCAATTGGTATTGCATGTTGGTTTGCCGGAACAATTCTAGTGTTGCAAAAATTAGACTTTGCCGCCTACTTCCCCTATAGTTTCCATGCATATGGCAGGTTTCCAAAGTATGATCCAACGATTAATATAGTTGGAGGGACTTCACTTATATATGCTGTCTTGTTTCTTATAGTTGGGTTTTTAGACTTTAACAGGAAAAGAAGCACTTCCTAAGATTTGTACAATCCATCAAAGACACAGCTAAATAGTAATCAAAAATTTTCATCAACTCATTTAAACTTTATAATGAGCTTACTGAAATCAATCCGCTCTGAAATTTTAAAAACTAAACGAACAGCGCCACTTTATTTTACTCTTGCCGCTGCTGCTTTTGCACCTTTCATGTCTATGTTAGGTCTGTTCCTGGAGGGTGTAGAGGATTACAAGAGCAAGGACATTCTTAATCACATGTTGATTAAGAAGTTTGAAGTGACGGGTATAGCAACCTTTCCTATTTTTATAATACTTATCTGTACATTATTGCCCCAAATAGAGTATAAAAACAATACCTGGAAACAAGTACTTACCTCTCCACAAACTAAGGGTAATGTATTTGTGGCAAAGTTTATAAGCGTTCAGTTATTGATTGTGTTATTTTTTATTACAAACCTATCGCTATATTTTCTTAATGCTGGTATCCTGCACCTTCTAGATCCTTCGTTAAATGTATTAAACCAAGCTCTAAATCGGCATGACGTTCTAATGTCGAGAGTAAACACGTATGTTGGGCTTCTCGCCATCTGTTGTATACAGTTTTGGTTGGGGATGAAGTTTAGAAATTTCGTTATTCCAATAGCCATTGGTATTGCATTTTGGTTTGCCGGAACCATTTTCGTGATGCAAAATTTTGACCTTGCTGCATATTTTCCGTATAGCTTCCATGCCTACGGTAAGTTTCCAGCTTATAATCCTCTGAATAATCCAGCTGGGTGGACATCATTTGTGTATGCTGTCCTATTTCTTATTATTGGATTTTTAGATTTAAGGAGAAGAAGGATGAACGGTTAGTGGCGGAGTATAGGAATACTATGTTTCGGGTGTGTAGATTATGAAATTTATACAACC
>DASVST010000457.1:0-5606 GCA_036387965.1 Segetibacter sp.
TGAAATTAAATCGTCTGATAAAGTAATTTTTCCTGGCGTGGGTGAAGCTAGTACAGCAATGAATTATCTACGTGAAAGAAATCTTGATTCTGCAATTAAAGGCTTGAGGCAACCCGTGTTAGGTGTTTGCCTCGGCATGCAACTAATGTGTGCTTACAGCGAAGAGAATAATACAGATTGCTTAGGAATATTTAACGAGCAGGTAAAACGTTTTGTGGCCTCTGATTTAAATGGGAGTTATAAAATACCTCAGATGGGATGGAATTCACTTACCAATCTGAAGTCTCCACTGATGAATAATGTTGAAGAAAACAGCTACTGTTACTTTGTTCATAGCTATTATGTTCCGGTAAGTGAATATAGCATTGCAACAACAAATTACATCCAGCCTTTCAGTTCTGCATTGAACAAGAGTAATTTTTATGGAGTGCAATTTCATACAGAAAAAAGTGCTGAAGTGGGAGAACAAATTTTGAAGAACTTTATTGAAAGAACGTAATGCAAATTATTCCTGCAATAGATATTATCGATGGTAAGTGTGTACGATTAACCCAGGGCGATTACGACCAGAAACAAGTTTATTATAGGAACCCTTTAGATGCAGCAAAACAGTTCGAGGATGCTGAACTGATGCGTCTTCATTTAGTTGACTTAGATGGAGCTAAAGCTGGTGCTGTTAAAAACTGGAAAGTACTTGAAACGATAGCAGGCAAAACTAAACTGATAATTGACTTTGGCGGTGGAATTAAGAAAGAAGATGATCTAAGGATAGTCTTAGAATGTGGTGCAACATATGCAACAGTGGGAAGTATCGCAGTAAAGGATGAAACAACATTCAGCAGTTGGTTGGAAACATTTGGGGCAAATAAATTTATACTTGGTGCCGATGTAAAAGATGAAAAAATTGCCGTTGGTGGCTGGCTTGAAACAACAGATATATGGATCTATGATTTTATAGAAAAGTATATCAACAAAGGAGTTCAACAAATATTTTGTACCGATGTAAGTAAAGACGGAAAGCTTGAAGGTCCTTCAGTTGAGCTTTATAAAAACATCATTTCTAAATTTCCTGACCTTCATTTTATTGCAAGTGGTGGCGTAAGTTCGATTAAAGACGTTGATGCATTACAGGAAATAGGATGTAAAGGAGTAATCATTGGAAAAGCTATTTATGAAAATAGAATTTCTTTGATGGAGTTAAAGCAATTCAAGTCCTAAATCCCTAAAGGGACTTTGAAAAAAAAGAAGAAATGGAAAAAGATAGAATCTTTACCTACGCTGCTACTAGCTCACCTTCAGGGGCGGAGGGGCTGACAAAGAGAATTATTCCTTGCCTTGACATTAAAGATGGCCGTACAGTTAAAGGTGTAAACTTTGAGAATATTCGTGATGCTGGCGACCCTGTTGAGTTAGGAGCATTGTATGCAAAACAAGGCGCAGACGAACTTGTATTTCTTGATATAACGGCGACGGTTGAAAAAAGAAAGACACTTAGTGAGCTTGTTAACCGGATTTCTCATAAAATAAATATTCCTTTTACAGTTGGGGGTGGAATTAGAAGTGTTGAAGATGTAAGTGTGCTGCTACAAAACGGTGCGGATAAGATTTCCGTAAATACTGCAGCTTTTAATAATCCGCAGTTGCTAAACATCTTGTCCAAAGAGTTTGGTTCTCAGTGTGTGGTTTTAGCAATTGATACAAAGAAGGAAGAAGACGGCGAATGGTATGTTTATTTAAATGGCGGAAGAACGAAGAGGGAAAGGAAATGCTACGATTGGGCCAAAGAAGCGGTTGACAGAGGTGCCGGAGAAATTCTTCTTACATCAATGAACAATGACGGGACTAAAGCAGGCTTTGCTTTAGACATTACAAAACAGCTGTCGGTCAATTTACCTGTTCCGGTAATAGCAAGTGGCGGCGGGGGAACAATGGAACATTTTGTTGATGTGTTTGAGAATGCAAAAGCAGATGCTGCTCTGGCTGCAAGTATTTTTCACTTTAAAGAAATAAGTATTCCTGATCTTAAGAGTTATTTACAGAAGAACAATATTACAGTGAGAATATGAAGCTATTTTTGATTGTTGTTTTTGTACTTATAAGCATATGGTTGTTCTTTTACTTTACGAAAAGAACGAGAATAAGAAGGAAGATGAAAAGTGATAGACTAAAGGAAAAGATTAAAGATATTATCGAAGATTTAGGTGAGGATGAATAGATCAAAAACAAAAAATGCAGTCCTGATGCTATGGAAAACTGAACGTGAACCGAGCGTGGCAACAATGCTAAATAGAATTAATCAGCTGGTAACAAAATAATAATTGTGAAAATAGAGTTTACTAAATATTCTGATGGACTTGCACCTGTAATAGTACAAGACTTTTCTACACACAAAGTGCTTATGCTTGGCTTTATGAATGAAGGGGCGCTGCATAGAACTGAGGAACTTGGAAAGGTTACTTTCTACAGTCGCAGCAAAAAAAGGCTTTGGACGAAAGGAGAGGAGAGTGGTAATTTTTTAATGCTGAAGGAAGTATTAGTTGATTGTGATAATGATACCATCCTTATTAAGGCTACTCCGCTCGGTCCTGTTTGCCATACCGGTGCTGATACCTGCTTTAGTGAAAGGAACCATCATGATGATTTTTTACACCAGCTTGAGCATATTATTGAATTAAGAAAACAAGTATCGCCTGAGGAAAGTTATGTCGCAAAAATGTTCTCTAAAGGAATAAATAAAATAGCACAGAAAGTTGGTGAAGAAGCAGTAGAATTAGTTATTGAAGCTAAGGATGATAATGATCAACTCTTTCTTAATGAAGCTGCAGACCTGCTGTTTCACTATTTACTTTTGCTTAACGCAAAAGGATTTAATTTGCAGAACGTTAAGCAAATATTGCAAAACAGACATTCAAAATAGCATGAAAACACTGGTGTTCCTTTTGTTGTTTCCGGTTGCTTCAATCGGGCTAAAAGCGCAAACAAAAACCGCAGAAACAATAAAGAAATTTGTTTTAAAAGGAACACTAAAAGATGTACCTGATAGCACACTCGTGTTTTTATCCCGCTCAGGCGAAAACGAGATATTTGCAACAGGCTATTCAAAAAAAGGAAGCTTTACTTTATTCGGCACTTTACCTTATTCAGATATTTACCAGCTTTCTATAGTCGGTAATCCTACCGCAGCTTTTTTATTTATAGGAAATGAAAATGTGACAGTTACCGGAAGCGCAGCAAGCCTCGATAAAATACAGGTTTCAGGTTCGCCGGCTCATTCAGATTACCTGGTTTATAAATCAAGATTCGGTGTTTTAGAAAATCAACTAAACACACTTGCACGAACTATAAATCAAACGCAACCCGGACCACAACGGGACGCTTTGATGGACCAATTTGAGACTGGCAAGCAGCAGGTTCTTAAACAGGTGCTCAAATTCGTAAAAGAAAGGCCTGCATCGCCCGTTTCTGCGTTTTTGGTTTATGTTACAAGTCCGGTTGGTGGCGATATTGCTGCGTTGGAAAAAAGGTTCAACATGGTTACACCGGCTGCAAGAAAAGGTTTTTATGGTGTAGAGGTTGAAAAGATGATCTTAGCCTCTAAGATTGGAATGGAAGGTACACAGGCGGTTGATTTTACCCAACCTGACGTAGATAGCAAGCCTGTTTCTCTTTCTGCTTTTAAAGGAAAATATGTATTAGTAGACTTTTGGGCAAGCTGGTGTGGACCGTGCAGAAGAGAAAACCCTGCTGTAGTTGCTGCTTATAATGCATTCAAAGATAAAAACTTCACCATCTTCGGTGTATCGCTCGACCAATCGAAGGATAATTGGGTAAAAGCAATAAAGGATGATAATTTAACCTGGACACATGCCAGCGATCTAAAATACTGGCAAAATGAAGCTGCCCAATTATATAAAATCGCAGGTATCCCAGCTAACATGCTTATTGACCCGAACGGAAAAATCATTGCCAGGAACTTACGTGGCGAAGATTTATACAAGCGCCTTGAAAAAGAACTTAAGTAATTCTCCCATTCTTAGATAATTCCATTTTTTAGATTTTTTTGCAACCTTTACGATTGAGCATTCGTCATATTACCATGCAATAATGCATCAATTTTAAAAAAATATATTTTATGATCACGAAGTTTAAAACATTTTTAGTGGCTGGAGCTTTAATCGCTTCTTTACCTCTACTTTCTACAGCAAATGGTGGTGGTGGTAACAATGGTGGTGGTGGAAACAACGGTAGCGAACCGCATGACAAAGTTACACTATGCCATAACGGACACAGCATCACTATTTCAAGATCAGCTGTGCAAAAGCACCTTGACAACCATAACAAAGAGGGTGCTAAATTAACTTGCTATGTAGTTACTGCGAGCCGTCCATGTGGTAGCCAAACTACACCGCCGCCTCCAACATGTCAACCTTGTACACCTCCTCCAACAACTCCATGTCCTCCAGGAAATACTGGCTGTCAATAATATTTTTATTCTCAGGGATTCTATTCTTTAAATTGCCTTCATACCTGGAGGCAATTTTATTTTACCCTGATACTGAAGTTGTCTTTTATACATCTGCACAGCATTTTCAAAACCTAGATAGATAGCATCACATACCAAGGCGTGGCCTATGGAAACCTCTAACAAACCAGGTATGTTTGAAGAAAAGTATTTAAGGTTATGAAGATCAAGATCATGACCGGCATTTATGCCCAATCCTAATTCACTTGCTATGTTTGCAGCCTTCACATAAGGTTCAATTGCGCCTTCTTTATTTTGGTTGAAGTTTTTAGCGTAAGCCTCTGTATAAAGCTCGATCCTATCTGTTCCTGTTTTAGCTGCTCCTTCAACCATTTCTGTTATAGGATCAACAAAAATTGATGTACGGATTCCTGCGTTTTTGAACATTTTAATGAGATCAATAAGATACGCCTGGTGTTCAATAGTATTCCATCCATGATCTGATGTTATCTGACCCAATGCATCGGGTACAAGTGTAACCTGGTCAGGCTTAACTTCTAAAACTAAGTCTATAAATTTCTGCTCACTAGGATTTCCTTCAATGTTAAATTCAGTTTTTATAGCATTTTTTATTTCTCTTACATCGCTGTACCTGATGTGTCTTTCATCAGGTCTTGGATGAACAGTTATTCCATCTGCACCAAACCTTTCAGCATCTAAGGCTGCTTTTACAACATTAGGATTATCTCCTCCACGGCTGTTACGCAAAGTTGCAAACTTGTTGATATTGATACTGAGTTTAGTCATAAGTAAAGCTTCAATTAAGAGGTAAGGTTTGAAGCGACAAAAGTAATTCTTTAGCTAATCTTATTTCTGATCCCGTACTTACTACATGTAACTTGTAATTTCGCATCATGAATTACAGCTCGCTGGAAGAATGTTTAATTGATCTTGAAAGGAACGGGCATCTTGTGCGTATAAAAGAAGAAGTAGATACCTATCTCGAAATGGCTGCTATTCATTTACGTGTACATGAGGCCGGCGGGCCTGCTTTATTATTCGAGAAGGTAAAGGGTTCAAGGTTCAGGGCAGCTTCTAATATTTTCGGGTCTGTAGACAGGAGTAAATTTATTTTCAGGAATAC
>DASVST010000458.1:0-3149 GCA_036387965.1 Segetibacter sp.
TTGAAACATCTTCTCCCATACTTCCCATCCAGGAAGTTATCGTTGAAACAAGCAACGGCATTCAAAATGCATTTGTTGAGCAGGCAACTACCACTGTAAACGAGAATACCCCGAATTACCCGTTGATCTTTTACCTGGTAATTACATCTTTTTTACTAGCCAGGTTTGTCAGAAATCTCGTTGTGCTTTTCTTTAAAACCAGGAACAATGAAACTGTTCCTTATGAAAAGGCAAAGCTGGTTTTGATAAAGGAGAAACTGGCGCCACATACTTTTCTTTACTATGTCTTTCTTAATAAAGAGGATTATAATCATGGAAGTATTGAGAAAGAAATATTGAACCATGAACTGACACATGTAAAGCAAAAACACACCATCGATATTTTGCTGCTTGAGCTTTTGTTGATAGTGGTATGGTTCAATCCTTTTTTATACTTGTATAAAAAGGCCATTCAGCTTAACCACGAGTTTTTAGCAGATGAAAGTGTAGTCACTAGCTTGCAGGATCCATCGAGGTACCAGCTATTATTATTGAGCAAAGCAAATGAGCCTAACAGTTTATCCCTAACCAGTAAATTCAATTTTTTAATAACAAAAAAACGGTTGATTATGATGACAAAAACGAGATCACATACGAGAGCTATTTTAAAGCAAGCTGCAGTTATGCTGTTGATTGCAGTTATCGCTTTTTCGTTCAGCACACGAACGGTTGCACAAGAAAGACCAAAGCCAGCTAATGTTGACAAACAAACAGAATCAACAATGGAAGGTGTATCACAGCAGCTATTGGATGAGTATGCAAGCATTGTTACCAAGTACAGATCCAAAGATTCAATTGGAAATAAAAGGCGAATAATGAAAAAATTTAGTCAGGATGATCGTGACAGGCTGGAAACTATATTCAAGCAAATGAGTAAAGAGCAACAAGATGAGCAATTCGTTGTTTTTATGCAACGACTCGCACCATTAAAAAAGGTGATTCCCACAAGTGAAGAACTAAAATTATGGCAGAATGCAAAAGTATACGGTGTTTGGATTAACGACAAACGAGTAAGCAATGGCCAACTCGGCAAATATGCGAATACAGACTTTTCACAGGTATTTGTGAGTAAGCTTAGCAAAAACGCAATTAACTACGGGAAGCATTACTTCCAGGTTGATTTGATGACAAACGATCATTATGAGAGGTATTATCAGAGGACAGTTTCGGACAAGAGTTATTATATGGGTTTTAGATACCATGCTAAACAAGCGACTAAATAATTAGAAAGCCTTGGAAAAACGTTCGGTGTTAAGCTTTGCCTGTTCAAGCACGTAGAAATGTCGCCAGACGTTTTCTTAGACATACTCTTTAGTCAACTAGGCACGAGTCATTGATCTTGGCAAGTTACCGGTGACAATAGACAGTAAAAAAAGAAAACCCCTTCGAGTCTCGAAGGGGTTTTCTCATAAAAGTATTGTTGAAATTACATTTGCTTAGGTGCAGCCTCTTTTGTTTTCTGCTTCATTTTTTCTTGTTGAGACATCCCCTCTGTAATCCACTTCTCTGCAGGTTTTCCTAAAATGTAATGATCAAAGTATTGTTTTTGACGCTTCTGGTAATCGATTTGATTTTCTTTTTTAGCTAATCCATGATTTTCATCAGCATATACCAACATTATGTATGGCTTTTCCATGCGTCTCATAGTGCTATACATTTCGATTCCCTGGTGCCAGTCAACAGCTCCGTCTTTGTCGCCAAATGCTACAAGTAAAGGTGTCTTTATATTCTTTGCCTGGTACATTGGAGAGTTGCGCATGTGTGCTTCCATTTGATCATACCATGGCCCGGAAAATCTTCCCTGGCTTGTTTCGAAGATCTTAGCATCAGGTGTTCCCGTGTTCCAGTAAATAGAGTTCGCCATGCTTATTAGATTCGTAAGTGGTGCACCTGCAACTGCTGCTTTAAACATGTTCGTCTGGGTAATGATAAATGATGTTTGGTAAGCACCCCAGCTGTGTCCCATTAAACCTAATTTGTCTTTGTCAATCATACCTGTTTTTAATACTTCTTCAACAGCCGGAACTACACAGTTAACGGCACTCATACCCGGATCGTTTATTTCATAAACAATATCCGGACGGAAAACAAAGTAGCCATTTGTTGTAAAGTTTGCGGTATTGTAAGGGCTACGTGGAGATGGTGTTGTATAGCTATGTACAGTATTTGAAAGAATCTCATAGATGTAAGTAATCATCGGATACTTCTTTCCAGGTTCGTAATTAGCAGGGTAAAACAATGCACCTTGAAGTTTCTTTCCGTCTTTACTTGTATAGTTCACGATCTCACTTTTGCCCCAATGATAATTCTGTTGTTGCGGGTTTGTCGCTGCAATCAATTCGTTATTCGCGAAATTCTTAGTTGTGAACAATGAAGGTGATTTATCGAAGTTCTGTTTTACATATGCAAATGCCGTTGCATCTTCAGCCTTTATCAATCGGTTTACCAGTGCATCTTCAAACAATAGCGACGATACTTTATCTTTCTCCATCCTGGCATAGCCAAACTTCTTCGACTTATCACCATAAGTAGTAAAATAGATAGGCTTTGTGTCGTCCAAATATGGGTCTTCAAAATCCAGGCGCGTTACTCTATAAACAGTTTCATCTTTCTCGCCATTAGTCAATTTGCGAATGCCCTTACCATCAGGTTTAGCTGCCCACACATTGTACTCATCATAGAGCAAAACTTCTTTATCGCCTTTCGTCCAACCACCACTGCCTACTGCCGGACGGCTTCCTGGATGATCGTCTCTCACGTTCCAGAAGTCGGTTTTTACATCTTTGGTGAGGTTTGTATTTTGTCCTGTGGCAATGTCGTATGTCCACCAATGTTTGTCCTTAAAGTAAAGTAGATATTTTCCGTCGGGAGAAGTTCTTGGAAACGTATTGTTTCCTGTTATCGACTTTTCAAACGCTAACTTTTCAGTACCGTTTTTTGTATTTATCAGCCACGCATCAGCAAAGTCTTCTTTAAAAGCGGGCTTGTATTTTTTGTCGGTGTAAACAACTGCGTATTTATGATTGCCTGTTAGTTGTACTAACGGAGCTTCTTCTTTTGCAAGTTGATAGAAAGAATTATTATCAAGATTCCATACGCTTAAATAGCTT
>DASVST010000459.1:0-3504 GCA_036387965.1 Segetibacter sp.
TGCTTGGAACAATTATCAAAATAGCAAAAACATTTTCACCTTCAAACGAAGATCTTTATCCTGCCTGGCAGGGGATGCAGTACATGCACAACATGATCGACAAACGCTCTACAATTAATAAGTTGGATAATGACGCCTACCCCGACATGTGTTGGACAAGCATCAAAGCGCTTTTAACTAAACATCAACAGAACAGCAAATAGTTGAAGGAGGGGTTATCTCAATCGATTTAGTCCTCTTAAAACCTAATACTAATAATTGAAGTTACACAAGCGTTTAGGTAAGCTGTCCTCAGGCAACATCTTACTCGAGTGGATAGTCTACACGATGTTGCGAAAATCCCCGTACGTTAGTACTATCGCTTATACCGCCAGTCCTTAGGTGACTGATTTTTTTATTTTGAATATAAAAATAGATCTACTCTGTCGCCATATCCGTCGTTGATAAGTATCGCATCACCAATAAGGATTACTTAGTCTTTAAGTGTCGGAAATCTTGCTGGAAGGGTAAATTAAAAATTCTCATTAGTGGGCAGGTAATCCTTTTATAGCAAGTTCAACCGGTTTTCTACATTCTGTAAAAACAACTTAGAAGCATCAAGATAACCTAAAGTCTTTTCCTTATCCAGTTCACCATCTAAGTTTTCAAGCTCTTCTATTGTTTCATTAAGCTGATAGCCAATATCAGTAGTTAATTTTTTAACTGTATTAACCGTGTTTCGTAAAGACAGGCGCAGTTCCATCTCATCCATCACAACCTCTGCTAACTGTTTTAAAATATCCTGCTCTTTATCTGTTAGTGTTCTTGGTACTTTATCAATAATACACAATGTACCTAGGTTACATTCATCTTCTGTCTGTAGGGGCATTGCTGCATAAAATTTAAGTCCAAATTCACCCGCCACCAATGGGTTGCTAAGTGTCCTCGGATCATTGCAAGCATCACCAATTACATAAATATCACTTGATAAAATAGCAGAGGCGCAAAGTCCTGGTTCTCTGTCAATCTGGCTTATCGTTAATCCTTGTGCAGATTTAAACCATATTCTGTCCCGGTCAACCAGGCTAATAATAGCAATGGGCACATCAAATATGATGGACGCTAACTTAGTAATCCGGTCAAAACTACCGTCAGATGGTGTGTCAAGAATATCATACCTTTTTAGTGCTTCTATGCGTAATTCTTCGTTTTGGGGTGTTTGCTGAGTCGTCATATAGTAATTGTTTTCTAATTATTATTCAATGCTTTACCGGCAGAATTACAGTAAACTTAGCACCTTCTTTCAGTTTCCCTTCAGCCAATATTATCCCTTTATGTGTGTCAGTAACTTTCTTGCATAGAGCAAGCCCAATTCCATATCCACCAAAAACAGTTTTATCATTTAATCGTTGAAAAATAGTGAAGATCTGATCTGCATAATTCTGTTCAAATCCTATCCCATTATCCTGCACCATCAACTTGATATACTGTTTTTCTCTTTCCAACTGTTTAAAACCAATTCTCTCATTATCGGTAAGTAATTCAGCTTTTATTGAAATAACCGGTTGTATGTTACGTTTTGTAAACTTTAAAGCATTGCCTATAAGATTATAAAAAAGTTGGTTTATCTGTAACGGAATTGCCTGGATGTTTGGGAGGGTATCAACTACTATAAGTGCATTCTTTTGATTAATCAGAAGTTCATAGTCAGAAAGTATAGGCTTCAATATATCGTTCAGGTTTACTTTCTCAAATCGTTGTGCCCCTTTTGATAGTCTTGAATACTCCAGCAGGCTATTTATTAAACCAGACATTCTTTCTGCCGAGCCGTTTATTTTATCTACATATTTCCGTATTGCTGCTTCAGGTTCTACCTGCTTCGATAGTATATCGCTGAACGTTCTTATTTTCCTTAAAGGCTCTTGTAAATCATGAGAAGCCACATAAGCAAATTGCTGTAACTCTTCGTTCGAGTATTCGAGCTGTTCATTTTTCCGTGCTAATTCATTGGTTCTTTCTTCTACTATTCGTTGTAGGGTAACCTCATTTTCCCGCAGTTTCTGTTGTGCAAGTACATGGTCCGTTACATCTATCGCCATATTTAAAATCCCATAAATTTCGCCCTCTGCGTTTCGTAAAGCCTTATAAGTAAAATTAAAATAGAAAGTCTGCAACTTTCCGTTTATCTCTATTTCCGCTTTGTCCTCTTTTCCCCAATATGTTTCACCGGTAGTATAAACATTATCCAGTAATGTATCAAAAGCCTGCCCTTCCAGTTCAGGCAGTGCATCTTTTAGTATTGTTCCAATCACGGTTTCATCTTTGCCCCAAAGTTTTAACATAGCCGCATTGGCATATTGTATTCTCATTTCTCTGCCGGTGTACACTCCTGTTGCTACCACAGCTTCAGCTATCAATGTTCGGTAACGCTGTTCGCTTTCTTCTGCTTTTTTCCGGGCTATTACTTGTTCCGTCACTTCATATGCTACCGCAAGCACTCCCGATGCTTCAGCAGCCTTATCTTCAAAGTAAGGCTGGTATACAAAATTGAAATAAACCAATTCTTCCTTCCCATCCTTAATGAAATAAGCATGGCTTTCATTTGCATAAAAAGGTTTTCCTGTCTCCAATACATCTGTCAACAATTGTGGAAACGCTGTAACCTTTATTTCCGGTAAAGCATCTAAAACTGCTTTACCAACCACGTTTCGGTCCTTTCGCCAAATCTCCAATATTCTGCCATTTGCAAGCTCTATTACAAAATCTTTCCCCTTCAGTATACAAATTGCCATCGGCGCCTGCATAAACAACTCATAAACATGGTCACCCAATTTTGTACTCTTATGTATTTGTGCAGCCTTTACTTTATCAGTTACATCAACCAAATAATGAATAATATAGGCTACTTCTCCACCATCATTTAAAACAGGCTTATTGTTGGCCTGCCAGTACTTTTCAGTAAACGTTCCATCAGGGTTAGGTAGATCATAACGCTGTGCCTTCAAATGATGTTCCTTTTTATTACGGATAACATATTCAAAAGAGGTACGAACATTCATTTCTCCTGTTGTATCATCCGCATCAGGATTGATGGGAAACAAGTCAAACAGTCCGCTACCACACAAAGTTTCCCTTGACATTCCTACCATTGCAACATAGGCGTCTGTTACAACCATAATCGTATATTCAGGTCGATTAGCTTTTAATAAGGTACAAACACCAGGCATGGCTTCAAACACCGCCCTATATTCCTGTACACTGTTTATCAAATGTTCTGTTTTAAAAATCATTATTACTCGGGTAAAGATAGATATATCATCCGTTCACCATTTTGTTTCTAATTACAATTCAGGTCGAGGCTCCTTAAACTTGCGGCTAATAAATAGTGGCTGTAATATAGCAGTTATCACCTTTTTTTGTATAGACACGGTAATCATTCTGACAAGAAATTGCAAGACTTGCCCGGAAGCCAAAGCAACATAGTAAAAGGTATTTTTTTGTTACCAGCGCCAGTTCCCTGATTCT
>DASVST010000460.1:0-12441 GCA_036387965.1 Segetibacter sp.
AATTAGTACATCATAAATAAACAGTTTATGTTAATCAAGCGGAGAGGGTTTTTACAAGTAGGATCATTAGCTACAGCAAGTTTAATGATGCCCAAATTTTTAAAAGCTTTTGAAAAAGGCAATATGGTTCCCGCGGGAAATAAAGTGGTTGTTGTTTTACAACTTAGCGGCGGTAACGATGGTTTAAACACCGTTATTCCTTTTAGAAATGATATTTATTATAGAGAAAGACCTCGCTTGGGAATTGAAAAAGATAAAGCGCTTAAATTAACTGATGAAGTTGGTTTGCATCCTGCATTAGTTGGATTTAAGGATATTTATGATGATGGAAGTTTAGGTATTCTAAATAATGTTGGTTATCCAAATCCTGACAGAAGCCATTTTCGCAGCATGGATATTTGGCACACCGCAAGCAAGAGCGATCAATACTTAAACACAGGTTGGGTTGGCAGATACCTTGATGCGCAATGTAAAGGTTGCGATAAACCAACACAGGCGCTTGAGTTAGATGATATGCTTAGCCTTGCATTAAAAGGTCAGGATGTGAAGGGACTTGCATTTAAAGATCCGCGACGTTTATACTACACAAGCCAACATAAATACTTTAAAGATATTTCCAAAAATCATGCTGATCATCATGATGAACAGCCTGTAGATTATCTATACAAAACAATGGCTGAAACCTTAAGCAGTGCCGATTATATTTATCAGCAAAGCAGGTTGCGACCAACAACTACCGAGTATCCGAAAACAGAGCTTGCAACAAGTTTAAAAACTATTGCATCGCTTATAATGTCCGACATAAATACCAAAGTTTATTACGTTAGCCTTGGAAGTTTTGATACACATATAAACCAGCCTCAGCAACAGCAAAGATTATTTGCCGAAATGAATGGCGCTGTATCAGCATTTGTAAAAGACCTTAAAGCACATAATCGTTTTGATGATGTGTTGTTGTTTAGCTTCAGCGAGTTTGGACGACGCGTTGCACAAAATGCAAGCAACGGAACCGACCACGGAACTGCGAATAATATGTTTTTAATAAGTGGCGGTTTAAAAGAGAAAGGATTGATAAATGAGCTTCCCGATCTTGCAGATCTTAATGAAGGAGATCTGAAGTATAAAATAGATTTCAAGCAGGTTTATGCAACAATACTCGATAAGTGGTTAGGTGTAGATGATAAAGCTATTCTGGGCGAAAAGTATAAAAAAATGAACTTTATATAGGATTAATCAGGATGTAATTATCTCACCGGTTCCGCCTGGTCTTTAAGTCTTTCATATAGCTTAGATACATCTAAATAGCTGATCCATTTTTCTAAGAACGAGAAATCCAAAGTATCATATTGTACTTCAAAAACACGAAGTGCATCAGTAAATTGTTTTTCACTACCCCGGATAAATTTGCCCATTTCAGCTTCATCAGTATAGTATCCTCCGGGGCAGAAACTTTCAATTTTATCCAAATATGTCCTGCTCAGTTTTTCTTCTAAACCTCGATTGATCAAATGCTTCATGAGTGAGAATCCAGAAATCAACTTTGTCGCCCTCGGTTGTGTCCAACAGGTTAACATTGATTTATGATGGATCGCTTCTTCTATCGAAGTGTCAGACAAATAATATCGTGGAGGTTGAAACGCATGAGTTAAGGAAGGGATGGCCGATACATTTAGATTAACTACAATATCAACATCATGAGTTGCTCTCGGCTCTCCCTGAATGCTTGAAACAATTGAGCCGCTAACCATATATTCAATATGATTTTCTTCCAGCAGGGCTAATACTTTTTCTAATAATTCCGGTTGTGGCACAGTGAAATTCTTTGCAAGTAAATTTCTTTTATCTCATCTGTCGTTTTATTCGGAAACCTTTTTTTCAATCCTTCGATAAAAAGCTGTTTTGTAAGTGCAGATAATTCTAATGCTTTTAGGAAACGTTTTTCTGGTCCCATTTTGATGAGAGTAGTGAGGTATTGATTAGGATTTGGTTTTTGTTTGAGATCCAACAATGATGTTTGATGCAAATTACTAACTTATCTTTTAATGATGTTTCATTCATTTTTGATCATCACAAACCAAACTGCCTTAAATGATGGTCAAGATGCATCCAGGAAAATTCACCCCATTCCTTCGTGCTTAATCTTCCAAAGTATGGATGAGAAACTATGATCGGTTCTTTGTGCTTCGCGAATTTCGTTGCAAGTTTTATATAGCTCTCCAGTTCTACTTCAAATTCATCAGGCTTTAGTTGCCTTTTTTTTACATTGAACATGTCAGGTGCATTCGCATTCTTTGGAAACTTTTTTATTACATTTAAAAACAAAAATCTTATAATTTTCTGTTTCAACGTAGATCTTTTGGATTCACCTTTGCCTTTCAGAATAGCATCTGTTGCTTTATTACAATGATGCAACATTTCTGTCACGTTCATTGATCCCCATTTTGGCGGCAGGTTTGCCTGCAGCATTTTAGCTCTTTTTATTATCACTTCTGCATCTTCCGATTTTAAAAGGCTTTTCATGCTTTCTTATTTATCATTATTCTTCATTTCGGTATTATGAGATTAACCCCATTATAGATAAATTAAACTCATAAACTCTGTTTACTTGCTTAAAGAGTCTTAAGGAATAAATGCTTGCTAAAACGGACTTTCAACTGCAGAAAACCAATACTTAAAAAAGACATCTATTTTAGATAAAGTTTCTTCCATTGTTGAAGGTTTCTTTATAAATGAATTCACCCCAAGTTCGTAGCACTCAGATACATACCTTGATACAGAACTATCACCCAGCACCACAACAGGAATTTTTTTATACCTGGCATCACCTTTAAGCTTTTTTACTACTGCTATTGCATTTTCTGGTAAAGAATTAGAATCAAGAAGTATTAAACCAGGATTTTCAAAAGATTCCAAATGCTTAAAGAGATCGTAACTGTATTGAACAAATTTGATAGTAATGTTAAGCCCGAGTTTTTCAATAGATTCCTTTGTTATAAATCGGTCGTCGGGGTCATCTTCCAGCATTAGAACATATCCGTGGTTTGTCATAATTAGATATTTGTATTTTTCTTCATACCTGCACGGTATAACATCCAACCCATTACTGAGAAAAACAAAACTCCTAATAGCTGGAAACCGCCTGCTCCCAATGCTCCTGTTAATGCATGCTCTGCACTAAATCCTTCAAGCCATTTTGCAATGTTCGCACTGCCTGCGGTTAACAATGCAACTGCAACACCTGCCAATGCTCCACCGGCAACAAGTCCTGTAGCAAACAGGCTTCCTTTACCAAGGTCATCATCTTCAGCAACACCTTCTTTTTTCCTCTTTCGCATATCAACCAAACCCCTTATAGCGCCACCTGCAAATATTGGTAAAGTAGTAGATAATGGGAGGTAAGCTCCTACAGCAAAACTGAGAGATTTTATACCACACAACTCCATTGTTATTGCAAGGGCAACGCCGACAAATACAAATTGCCAATCAAGATTGAAGGACAAAATACCCTTAATAAGCGTTGCCATTAGTGTAGCCTGCGGTGCAGGAAATTTGTCACTTCCAATTGCATGCGTAATGCCTTGCTGTGTCATTTCTATAGTGGGAGAGTCGAGGACTTTTATCGTAAGACCAATAACGATTGACGAAACTATTGCACCAATAAATAATGCAATCTGTTGGTACTTAGGTGTAGCCCCAACAATATATCCCGTTTTTAAGTCCTGTGATGTAGCACCGGCATTTGCAGCAGCAATACATATCATTCCGCCAACAACGAGTACCATTGGCTCATAAGTTCTGCCACTCCAGCCTATTCCAATAAACACAAGGCATGTAGCCATAACTGTTGCTATGGTCATACCGCTTATCGGGTTATTACTCGAGCCAATTATACCAACTATCCTTGAAGAAACAGTAACGAAAAATGCTCCGAACACAACAACAAGTACTCCTAATAAAAGCTTGCTTAAAACACCATCGCCAGGTATCATCGGTATAAAAGCCATCAACAAAACCAATCCAATACTTCCAAACAAAACGATCTTTAAACTAAGGTCACGATCAGTTCTTAAAATTGTACTTCCTTCCTTTGCTTCTTTCAACGAACCTATACTTTCTTTAAAAGATGAAACAATTGTTGGTATTGTTTTCATTAATGTTATAAAGCCGCCTGCTGCAACAGCACCTGCACCTACTTGTCTTATATACGCTCTGTAAATTGCAGTAGCGCTATCGGCGAATGTATGTGTTACCGGATCCCAATTTCCGGCACCACCAGCAGTATTTAAATCTTTTAAATATCCAAGCTTTACAAGTTGTGTCGCCATCATTGTCTGGTCTTGTATAAGGGTTGCTAGTAAAGGATTAAAAACAAGCCAGCTTAACACACCACCCGCCACTAAAACGCCTGCTATTTTTGGCCCGATGATGTAACCAACACCCAGATACTCGGGAGTAATCTCTGCACTAACATCAGCAGCCGGAAAATACCTGTTTCTTAAACTGGTAGCATAACCGGGCACTTCTGATATTATATGAAAAATTCTCTGCAAAAAAGCATACGCTAATGCTACAGCTACACCAAGGAAAGCGGTTTTCGCAACATCACCACCTTTTTCTCCTGCTTTTAAAACGGAAGCACATGCAGTGCCTTCCGGATAAGGAAGTGTGTCGTGTTCTTTAACGATCAACGATCTTCTTAAAGGGATCATCATTAATGTACCAAGTAAGCCACCAAATATTGCAAGAACTAAAATGGTGATATAATTAAAGTAATCTGCACCCACACTTTGTCCATCTTCTGCAAGAGATAAAAATAAAAACCCCGGAAGTGTAAATGCTACTCCTGCAGCAATACTTTCACTTGCAGATCCTGCTGTTTGTATAATATTGTTTTCGAGAATAGTGGTACGGAATAAACGGCGACCTATTGTAATTGCAATAACTGCAATGGGAATAGATGCGCTAACCGTAAGCCCTGCTTTTAATGCAAGGTAAACTGTTGCTGCACCAAACAAGCAACCCATAATACAACCCATCACCACTGCACGTAATGTAAATTCCTTCATGTTTGTTTCTGGCGAAACAAATGGTTTAAATGGTTTCTTTCCAATCATAGCTGTTGAGTTTGGAGCGATTAAAATACATAAAAGTTATTGCATCAAACAAAAAGGGTGAAGCATTAAGCCTCACCCTTTTCAAAATGTATCAATGCAAACCCTTTTCTTTCATGATCCTGTTGAGCCATCGCAACATAGCGAACATGACTAGTGCTG
The DNA here is from genome assembly GCA_036387965.1 of Segetibacter sp. Taxonomy (GTDB): domain Bacteria; phylum Bacteroidota; class Bacteroidia; order Chitinophagales; family Chitinophagaceae; genus Segetibacter. The sequence goes on from DASVST010000460.1 coordinate 5,274, forward strand.
CAAACATTAGTAAAGAAAAATTAATCCAAAAGAAGTTTGCTTTATTCTCATAGGTATCCCACAAAGTGGCTAAAACTCCTGAAAGCTTATTACCAATAGATGTTGCCAAAAACCAACCGCCCATCATTAAAGAAGTTATTCTTACGGGGCTTAATTTAGATACTAATGAAAGACCCATGGGACTTAACAATAATTCACCTACAGTGATAACTCCATATGTTATTATCAGCCACCATGTACTTGCTTTTTCTGTTCCGTTCTTACTAGCTGATACAGCCCATATCATAAAGAGAACTGAAATAGCTGAAATTAAAAGTCCGAATGCAATTTTTGTTGGAGTTGATGGCTCTGCATTTCTTTTTTTAAGAAATGCAAAGAACGCAACAAGTAATGGCGTAAGTAGGATAACCCAGCCAGGGTTAATTGACTGGCTGAGATTAGTTGCCCAAAGATTTATCTTCCCCTCATCAGCAGGCGCACGTTCAGCAGGAAGGTTTCTGAAGTATGAATGATAGTTATATTCTTTTAAAACTTTACCATCTTTCTTTTGCAACCTGAATTGCTCGTCATAAAGAGCAACAGAATCTTTCTTGTATTCCAATTTTTGAGCAAGAGATAAGCCATTAAATATTTCAGCCGTTGTGCCGGATACTTCCCTGTCGGTATACCTATCTGCCCATGTAGTTAGTGCAGAACCATTTTGCTTGAACACTGCCCAGAATAATATTACCGCAGCAAAAATTGCGAGTAGTGCAGCTATTGGTCTCTTCTCTGATTTATCAGCTTTAAAAAGGAGTGAACCATAAAAGTAAAGAACAGGTATACAGGCAAAAAGAAAAGCATCTGTACTATCTGAACCCACAAGGTTTCCTGGAATCAGCCAACCAACAATACCTGCTACAATTGAGGGCACAAAAATGAGCAAAACAATCCTTGTGAAAGACATATCACTTTCTGTTGTCCCTTTTTTTACATCAGCAGCTTTATAGTGCTTTGTTCCTGCAAGAAAGATGATGACACCTAAAAACATACCTATGCCAGCAGCAACAAATGCATATCCCCAGCCAAGCATAATGTATAATGCAGCGCCAAAGAAGTTGCATATAAAAGCGCCAATGTTTATACCCATGTAAAAAATGCTATAGCCTGCGTCCTTCCTGTTTTCGTATTCAGGCGTTGAATAAACGTTGCCTAAAAGGGTAGAGATATTCGGCTTGAAAAAGCCATTGCCAAGTATTACAAGAGTCATAGATACATAGAGCATCGGCAGGCTATGAACAGCCATCATACAATAACCAATACCCATCATTATTCCGCCAATGATTATGGATTTTCTATAACCCCAATAACGATCAGCTATTAAACCACCAACAAATGGAGTTAAGAAAACAAGCGCAATAAAAGTTCCGTAAAGATCAGCAGCCTCGCTTTCTGTCATAGCGAAACCATCTTTTACATCTTTAAGATACAACGTGAAAATGCCTATCATTAAATAATATCCAAACCGTTCCCACATTTCAGAAAAGAAAAGAAAAGGAAGTGCTTTGGGATGCTTACGTTCTTTTACTTGTTGGCTCATTTCTTAGATTTTGAGTAAGATAAAGAAAACAAGATTATTAAAAAGAAAAGAGGCAACCATAAATATGATTGCCTCTTTTGTAAATTAATTCATTTCTTATTTCAACCCGTGCATCATCTTCTTAAGCTTAAATGATAACAGGAACAAAATGATTGCAGCGGCTCCTGCAAAGCCAACAAAAATCATAAAATATGTATGAAGGTTATCAATCGTAATTCCTAAAAACACAGGTGGTGGTTCTGTTGATTTCGGATCAGGATAAAGTGAACTCATAGTACCGGCCAGTTTATTACCAGTTGCGATAGCCATAAACCAGATACCCATCATCAACGAAGTAAATCTTCCTGGCGAAAGTTTGTTAACCATTGACAAGCCAATCGGACTTAAAAACAACTCACCGACGGTATGCAAAAAATATAAACCTGTCAGCCATAAGATGCTCACTTTAATTGTTGGATCATCAGTAACTCCAAATGCAATAAATAAGAAGCCTAGAGCCAGGAACCCAAGTCCCATTGCTTGCTTCATCGGTGCAGGCGGCTCAAGACCTGCCTTATTCAACTTCCCCCAAAGCACAGCAAATATGGGAGCTAACAACACGATGAAGCCGGCATTAAAACTCTGGAAATAACTGGCAGGCATTTGCCAGCCAAACACTGTACGATCAGTTTGTTCATCAGCAAAAAATGTAAGTGATGCACCCGCTTGTTCAAAGCACATCCAGAAAAATATTACGAACAACATGATGATCACTATCACCCACATTCTATCTTTTTCGGTTTTTGTTAATGATCGGTCAGTTAATATCGCGAAAGGTAAACATAAGGTCATTCCGTAAATAGCAGAACCCCAAATATCAACATCTAAAACAAAATGAAGAATACAAAAAGCAGCGATAATACATGCAATAAGCGTAGCTGTTTGTGTGGTGCTAAAACCTGTTTTACCCGATTCTGAAACGCTGGTATCTCTCAACTTATTTGCATGTGTGCCGAGAGGCTCACCGGCATGTGAAACCACGTACTTATCTTTTGTATAATAGAAAGTAACAAGGCTAATCAGCATACCAATTCCTGCAGCTAAGAATCCCCATTTAAAATCAACGTTCTCGCCGAGATATCCGCAGACTAATGGTGCAACAAAAGCACCTGCATTGATACCCATATAAAAGATAGTATAAGCAGAATCTTTGCGACTGTTCGCATCTTCCGGGTATAGTTGTCCAACCATTGTAGAAATGTTCGGCTTAAAAAAACCGTTACCAAATATTAAAAACGCCAAACCTGTCCACAACAATGTAGTTGCAACACCTGAGCCTGTTTCCATTGAAGCACAGGCAAACAATATAAATTGTCCCAAAGCCATTAAAATTCCCCCCACAAAAATTGATTTTCTATTACCCCAGTACCTATCTGCAACATAACCACCAATAAGTGGTGTCAGGTAAACGAGCCCGGTATAACTACCATAAATATTCGACGCATAGGCCTTATCAAAAAGCAACTTATCCGTCATAAAAAGAACAAATATGGCTCGCATGCCATAGTAGCTAAACCTTTCCCAGAATTCTGTTGCAAAAAGTACATACAATCCTTTAGGATGTCTTGTTTGCATTATAGCCTGGTCTGCGGGAGTAATATTCATATCAGTTTTTTTAGTTAGGAGTTTTTTTGCTTGATAATGAATGATGAAAGTAGCGATATTTCTAAATAGTCGGAACAAAACAATCATACCAATAATTCAACCAAATAACTTTTACTTTCGCTTTCACTATTCAACACCAGTAAATGTTATGAACATCCTCTTGCTTGGCTCCGGTGGTCGCGAACATGCACTTGCGTGGAAGATGAAGCAAAGTGCTTTATGTTCTTCATTATTTATTGCTCCGGGAAATGCAGGCACTGCTGCATTTGGTAAAAATGTAGATATTGCTATTAATGATTTTGATGCTCAAAAGAATTTCTGTTTGCAGCATAATATAAACATGCTAGTTGTTGGTCCTGAAGAACCCTTAGTCAAGGGAGTTTATAACTTCTATAAAAGCGATGAAGAATTACAAAATATTTCCGTCATAGGTCCGTCCGCTGAGGCTGCACAATTAGAAGGAAGTAAAGCTTTCTCAAAACATTTTATGCAGCGGCATAACATTCCAACTGCAGCCTATGCTGAGTTTGATGAATATAGTTACAAGGCGGGCAGAACTTACATTTCTGAGCATACAACTCCTATAGTTTTAAAAGCTGATGGTTTAGCGGCGGGGAAAGGTGTTGTAATATGTGAAACAGTTGCAGAAGCATTAAGTGTGTTCGAGGACATGATTATAAATAAGCAGTTTGGAGATGCATCATCCAAAGTAGTTATTGAAGAATTTTTACAGGGGATTGAGTTAAGTGTTTTTGTATTAACTGACGGCGTAGACTATAAAATAATTGGTCATGCGAAAGATTATAAAAGAGTTGGAGAGGGCGATACCGGATTGAACACGGGTGGTATGGGTTGTGTAAGTCCGGTTCCTTTTGCAGACGAAGTTTTCATGCAGAAAGTAGAAGAGCTGGTAATAAAACAAACCCTAAAAGGACTACATAAAGAAGCGCTGGAGTATAAGGGCTTTGTTTTTATAGGTTTGATGAATGTAAACGGTGAACCGTTTGTTATAGAATACAATTGCCGTATGGGCGACCCTGAAACAGAAGTTGTAATGCCACGACTTAAAAATGATTTAGTAGAACTGCTGCTAAGTGTTCATGAAGGGACATTAGAAGAAAACCAGATTGATTTTGATGAGCGAAAAGTTGTAACAACAATGGCGGTAAGCGGCGGTTATCCCGGGGAATATGAAAAAGGTTATACCGTTGAAGGACTAATTGATAACGCTGATGACGAAGTGATGATCTTTCATGCAGGAACAAAACAACATGTTGATGAAGTACTAACCAACGGCGGACGTGTTCTTGCTGTTACTGCCTATGGAAGCACGATAAATGAGGCAGCTGAAAAAAGCAGAAAGGCATTAGAAAAGATTCACTTTCAAGGTATGTATTACAGGAATGATATAGGTTATGAATTCAATGCTTAATTACTTCACTTCCGGCAACTCATTCCACCTTGTAGTATAACGTGGGCTTCGTAATTCTTGCCGCATCTTCCAGTTCTTTTGGGTGCCTGCACTTCCAAACTTAATAACATCATCTCTCATGCTAAAGTTCATGTTATCAATCATACCCATCAGGTATCTTAGGTGATTTTTTGCCGGAGGCACATAGAGATTTGCCTGTATAGATTTATCAGGTTCGAGGTCGCTTAAAATAACGCCTGCTTTTTTATAAATTTTACCGTGTTTAAAAAGTTTCTCAACCAACTGCATTGCGGGTTTTATTAAGTCGTTTGTTGCAGATGTTGCAGCAGGCAAAATTATATAGGTGCTTTCTGTTGGACCATGTCTGTATTTTATATTCTCACCCTCTTCCTTTGGTACAACAAAAACAGTAAGAACTTTTGCAGCACTTTGTTGCCGGCGAAGCTTTTCCGCTGCCCGCGATACATAAGTTGCTACAGCTTCCATTATATCTTTTATTTCAGTAACCTGGCAGCCAAACATGCGGGTTGTTGTGATCATCTTTTTCATGTCGCGCTGCTTATCTAACTCTATACATGGTTCCCCTTTAAGTTCTTTAAGCAACCTTACTCCTACAACGCCTCCAAGATTTTTTCGCATCCATTCTTCAGGCAGCTGCTTTAGTTGCCATGCATCAGTTATTCCCATCTCCACAAGCTTTAATGCCTTGCGATTACCTACTCCCCAAACATCTCCTACTTCAGTATGCTGCAAGGCTGCAGTTACTTTTTCAGGAGTATCTAATACAACAACACCTTTTCTATTCGGATCCTTCTTACCAAAGCGGTTAGCCAGCTTCGCCAGCGTTTTTGTTGGTGCAACACCAATTGAAACGGCAATGCCTGTCCATTGCTCAACCGTATCTTTAATATGCCTTGCAACAGTTGCTAATCGCTCGGGTGCTACATGACTAAGATCCAGAAATGCTTCATCTATAGAATAAACTTCTATACATTCTTTAGGCAACAAAGTATGAATGGTGTCCATCACCCTTCTGCTCAAATCGCTATATAAATTATAGTTCGAGGAAAAGACAGCAATGTCATGTTCTTTAATAACCGGCTTTCCAATAAAATAAGGTGTCGCCATCGAAACACCTAATTTCTTTGCCTCGCTACTTATCGATATAATGCATCCATCATTATTGCTAAGCACAACCACAGGCTTGTTCTTTAAATACTGTTTAAACAACCGTTCACACGAACAATAAAAGCTGTTGCAATCAATAATGGCTTTCATACAGTGCTACGGGCTAAATTTTATTTTATTACGAACTTTTGTTTCCATAGCATCACCGTTGCGTCGCACACTTCAACGGCATCCCAATGGTGTGCCTCAATTTTATACTAAAATACTTAGTAAAGTTACAGATCTTCCAGTTTGAAAGTTTCTTTTACCCTAACACCTTTTTCTGTAAGCTGTAATGTGCAGCATTCATTTTGCGGATCATGTTCAAAAAATAAGACATAATCTTTCTCTACAGCTTCATTCAAAAATGACTTCTTCTCATCTAAAGTTGTGAGAGGCTGTGTATCATATGCCATAACATAGGGTATGGGGATATGACCGATTGATGGGAGCAGGTCAGCCATATAAACTATTGTTCTTCCTTTATATTCAATTTTCGGGAGCATCATTGCCACAGTATGGCCATCAGCAAAAAGTACAGAAACCGAACCTGTGAAATTACTTGTAAAGAGTTTAGGGGGATGTGCTTTCCATGATTCATCATCATCTTCAATATCCAGCGGGTGCTTTATAAATTTTAATTTTCCACTTTCCCGAATAGGCAAAATATTCTCTTTTAGAAAAGAAGCCTTCTCTCTATCGTTTGGATGTGTTGCCCACCCCCAATGCAGTTTATTACTCCAGTAGTTAGCATTTTTGAAAGCGGGTACTAATTTATCTCCTTCCCTTACAATACTTCCCCCGCAATGATCAAAGTGAAGATGCGTTAGGAAAACATCTGTAATATCATCTTTGCCAAACCCATGCTTTGCTAAAGATTTATCCAGAGTATCATCACCATGTAAATAGTAATGGCTAAAGAACTTTGCATCCTGTTTATCACCCATTCCATTGTCAACTAAAATCAGCTTCTCTCCATCTTCAATCAACAGGCAGCGCAGTGCCCAGCTGCACATGTTATTTTCATCTGCAGGGTTTATCTTGTTCCATATACTTTTAGGAACAACACCAAACATTGCGCCTCCATCCAATTTAAAATAGCCGGTGTTTATCGTATAAAGTTTCATTGTGCAACTTGCTTTTTTTGAACCCTGATCGTAAATATCAAAAAGATCATACCGAGAATAAAGAATATCATCAATGCGAAAACTGAATTTCGTTGAGAGCCTCCTGCAAGTTCTGTAATAAAGCCAAAGCTAAACATGCCAATTACGATCGCAATTTTTTCCGTTACATCGTAAAAACTAAAGAACGAAGTAGTGTCTTTTGTTTCGGGCATAAGCTTA
>DASVST010000461.1:0-6629 GCA_036387965.1 Segetibacter sp.
TAGCTATTACTTTTTTTAGTTTAGGGTGATAGATGAGTGCCTGCGTTTCTCCGCCCCAGCTCAAAACATCCCACATTGTACAAGTTGCTGCAAGCATTGCACAAGCTGCATCAACAGCATTTCCTCCTTTTTGAAATATCATCGAACCGGCAGTTGCAGCTAAAGGTTTACCTGTAATTGCCATCCAGTTTTTACCATGCAAAGGCGGCTTTTGGGTTTGTTGCGCATTTATTGCAGTTGCAAGTAAAACATAAACAAACAGCGTTATAACTTTTATCATTTGAGTGATTATTGTATGATTTTAAAGGTATGATGATTATGGAAATTACTCTTCTTTCATTCAGCTTTTAAAATAACGGCAGTTGTATTTATTAGTTTGATGAAAATGAAAACATCATCAAAAAGGCAACTATTATCTTTGCGCCAAATTATAGAACATGTTACAAGTGAGTTACATCCGTCAAAATCGTGAGCAAGTGCTTGAGAGATTGGATGTGAAGAATTTTAAAGAACCAGCTTTAGTTGATGAAGTAATCGCTTTGGATGATGAACGTAAGCGTTTGCAAAACGAGTTTGATACCACACAAGCAAAATTAAACAGCTCATCAAAAGAAATCGGAAACCTGATGAGGCAGGGCCAAAAAGAAGCTGCTGATACTTTGAAGAATGAAGTAGCCTCTCTTAAAACCGCTATTGATCCTTTAAAAGAAAAGATGGTTGAAGTTGAAAGAGCACTTAATGAAAAACTTGTATTGCTTCCTAACTTACCTGGTGCTCTAGTCCCAAAAGGAAAAACGCCAGAAGATAACGAAGTAATAAGAGAAGGTGGTCTAAAACCTGAATTGCAAGATGATGCATTGCCACATTGGGAACTTGCTTCAAAATATAAATTAATAGATTTTGAATTGGGAACCAAAATTACAGGAAGTGGTTTCCCGGTTTATAAAGGCAAAGGCGCGAAGCTGCAACGTTCCTTAATTCAATATTTTTTAGATTATAATACTGACGCTGGCTACGAAGAATATCTTCCTCCTTTTATGGTTAATGAAGACAGCGCCTATGCCACCGGTCAATTGCCTGATAAAGAAGGACAGATGTATCATGCAACTGCAGACAACTTTTACTTAATACCTACAGCAGAAGTTCCTGTAACAAATGTTTACAGAGATACCATAGTTAAGGAAGAAGAACTGCCAATTAAAATGACTGCATATTCTCCATGCTTTAGAAGAGAAGCAGGAAGTTATGGTAAAGATGTAAGAGGATTAAACAGGTTACATCAATTCGAAAAAGTTGAGGTAATTCAAATTGTTCATCCTGATAAAAGTTATGAAGTACTGGATGAAATGGTTGCTCATGTTGAGCAGCTATTAATTAATCTGGAGCTTCCATATCGTTTACTAAGATTGTGTGGCGGTGATATGAGTTTTACAAGTGCACTTACTTACGATTTTGAAGTATATAGTGCTGCGCAAAAGCGCTGGCTTGAAGTAAGTAGTGTGAGCAACTTTGAGAGCTTCCAAACCAATAGATTAAAATGCAGGTTCAAAGATGTAAATGGCAAGATGCAGTTTACGCACAGCTTAAACGGAAGCTCATTAGCATTACCAAGAATAGTTGCGTGTCTTTTAGAAAACAACCAGGCAGGCGAAGGTATTATGTTGCCAAAAGTGCTTCATACATATTTTGGTGCTGAGTGGATCATGTAAAAATCCTGTAATGAAATGGATAAAAAGATTTGGATATACTGTTTTAATTCTCTTCGTATTAATAAACATACTCGCTGCTTTTCACGCATACAAACTAACTCACTTTTATAATTTAAATGCTGAAATAAAGAAGCCGGAGCAAATGACTTCGCTGGAGAAAACGCAGGCAATTTTATTTGGCGTAACAGCTCCAAAGAAAAAAATAAAAGAACTTCCGCAGGTTAAGTATTCAGATTTTATTATTAAGACTGAAGATGGATTATCATTGAAAGGATGGCATCTTTTAAATAATGATAGCATCGGTTTGAAAGGTGCAGTTGTTATGTTTCATGGTCATGCAAACAACAGAGCTGCTATTTTAAAGGAGGCTGAATTTTTCTCACGCAGTGGTTATCAAGTTTATCTTATAGATTTTAGAGCACATGGAGAAAGTGATGGCGAAGTTTGCACTATTGGTTTTAATGAATCTAAAGATGTAAAAGCTGTTTATGATTATGCTAAACAGGAATTCTCTGACAATCAAATAGTGCTTTACGGAATATCTCTTGGTGCAGCTACGATTACAAAAGCAATGGCTGATTTTCCTGCTATAAAACCAGCAAAAGTAATTTTAGAAATGCCCTTTGCAAGTTTGCACGATGCTGTAAAAGGAAGGTTACGATCGCTACATATTCCTGAACAACCTTTTGCTGGGCTCTTAACTTTTTGGGGCGGAACTGAACAAGGTTTCTGGGGATTTAATCATAACCCATCTGATTATGTAAACAAAATAAATTGCCCTGTGTTACTACAATGGGGCGTGCACGATGCAAGAGTAAGCAGAAAAGAAACCGAAGAAATATTCAATAATATCAACAGTAAACAAAAAACATTTGTGCCATACCAGAACAGCAAACATGAAAGTTTACTAAAAAATGAACCTGAAAAATGGACTGAGAACGTCAGCAGGTTCTTACAATAAATTATCGCTGAATTGTAATTTTTGTACCTACAGAAATCATAGAATACAATTGTTCTACATGCTCATTCTTTAAACTAATGCAACCTAAAGTCCAGTTTTGGAATTTATCAATGGCGTAATCCTCATGAGGCCATGTGCCATGAATACCAATATCTCCACCGATTTTAGCAGTCTTAGGAATTAAACCCTGTGCCTTTCTTTGATTAAACTTTGCAACATCGGCTGCAGTAGGATAGTTCAAAGCCATGTACCTATCCCATTTTTGATGATATTTCTTTAAAATAATAGAGAAAGTTCCTTCGGGGGTTTTGCGATCGCCCTGGTATAATTTATCGCCCTGGTCTTTTGATCCAAAAACAACAGGGTAAGTTATTAACCAACCTTCGGCATCATACACGTGTAGTTCGTAGTCACTTTTATCAACGACCATGTAGTAAGAGCCTTTGCTGGAATATTTGAAAAAAGATGTGTTTAGAATAAATAAAAAGCTGAGTAAAAAGAGGGTGGTCAATCGGTTCATATAGGTGGCGGTGCTTTATAAATCTAACGGCAAATTAAGTATAGAATTATTTATAATAATTGCTTTCACAAAAAATTATATAAAGTAACGCAGCAATAACACAATTCTAACGGGATAGAGAAAATTGTGAATAAAAAAAGTCCCGAAACTGGTGTCCGGAACTTTATAAACATTGTTGAAAAATCTTACCAGTTGCTAAACCTGACTCCAAAGCTATATGGGTATTGCTTTAAACCTTTTTCGTGCAAAGGTGTCGTACTATAAGATCCAAATAATCTTACGGGTCCTAGGCCAACTTCTCCTATATAGGCAACCCTAAATTTCTCTAAATCAAAATCACCCTTCGTTTTTTGCTTTCCTCTTTCTCCGCTAATTTGTTTATTGCGGCTGCCTACCAGGTATCCTGCGCTTACACCGGCACTAAAGCTTAGTCCTTTTTTGCCGGGAGTTGTATTTAGATTAAGCATTAGAGGAACTGATAGGTAACCTGCGTACAATTTATTTTTTGAGAAATCAACCGTATCCCTGTATATGTATGATGGACTTTTGTGGTAGCTGATATTTGTTTCATAGCGGTAGTTAAACATCTCTAACCCTAAGCCGTATTTCAAGTTTAAATATCCTTTTGCCAGGTTTTGGCGCTTCATAAAAAACCAAAGGTTAACGTTGGTTGTTTTTCCTGTATGTAAATCAAGATCGTCTTCTGTAAATGGTCCACCAGGGGGTGTTCTAAGGTAGCTATTTGCTGCAGCGCTACCATATACCGTTTCATCCCGAAGGTTAGCAAAACCTAAATCAACAATCCACCAGTTGGTGTTCGATTTATTGCCTTTGCGTGTTGTCTTAATTTCTGTAGTGCTGCCAGTCCAAGTGGAATCATTTCCGCTTTTCTTCTTTTTGATGATGGTGATATTTCCTATTCTTATAGTATCAGATCCACGGTTTGTAGTTGTATCTGTTTGGGCAAAAGCCGATCCTGCAACCAGCATGGCTGCGCATAAAATTGTAATCCTTTTCATTTTAAGTGATTTTGTGAGTGTAGGTCTATTTTGTTTTTATTTCGAAACTCGCTATTTGAATCGTTCTTTCTGAGTCGTTGGGTTTAGACTTTTTATCAAATAAGGTAGATGCCTTTTTAATAAGACCCCGCAGCTTATTTTTATTTATTTCAACTGATCCAATTAAAAAACTCCTGTCATCTTCTTCGTCATCAACTTCTTTATAAACTGCCGGCCGTGCAAAAGAAGCGTCTGATTTGATGATATTTTTATTTGAATTTGTAGCGAATTCGGGTTCTGTATTTGTAACCTCAGATACTCTATCAACTTCCCCTGTTTCTATTTGCTGTTTTGGATTGGTATGAGCTAACATTTCATCCTCTCTCTCAGGCTGATTTGCAGGAAACTTACTTACCGGAAGCTTATCATTTAGATCTTTAGTTGCAACCTTCCTAAAATCTCTGGCAATCTTTTCAGTACCTACCAATGGTTCGTTTGAAATTCTTTCTCCTGCTACTTTTTCGTCGTTCTCTGAAGTCAGTACAGTTTGCTTCGGATCCTTTTTATCTGCCTTTGAAGGAACGTTCTTTTCGTTAGAAGCAAGCGTTGGCGTATTTCCTGGTTTATCCGGGTAAACCATCCATAAAGTCGCAATTAAACCTATAACTGATGCAGCAATTGCAAACTTCATAAAGCGCATCGGTATAACTCTTCTTTCTTTCTCTTCAGTACGATATAAAGATGACTTGTCTTTAAACTCAATAACCTCAGCTTCAAGTTTTGTTTGGTGCAACAAAGTATATTCATTCTGAAGCTTTGGGTGTTGCAATACAAATTTTTCAACGTCTGCTTTTTCTGTTGTAGAAAGTTCATTATCTACATCCAGTAAAAAGTATTCTTCATAGTTATTTATATTGATGGAATCCTCAATCTTATATAAACTCTCTTTACCAGAGAAAGTAAGATCATCGGGAAGTAATACAGACTCTTGCAGCATTGCCAGCTCTTCGGTAAGATCCGGATTGTGCTGTACAAAGGCTTCTACTTCAGTACGCTGAGCTTCGGTAAGCTCATTGTCAACGTACATCAGGAAAAACTCCTCGTAATTTTGTCTGTTGATGTTCATGTTTGTCTTTTTTAGTTATCAGGTATCAGCAGTCAGGTATCAGCAAAGCAAATTTCTCTTCTTGATACCTCATGCCTAATACCTCGTAACCCATACCTTCCTCAAATCACATTTTCTTTACTAACCAAATAGTTTCTCAAAATAATTCTTGCCCTGTGCAGGTAAACTTTTACCTGGCTCTCATTTAATCCTGTTATTCTTCCAATCTCTTCGTAATTATACCCTTCATAATCTTTAAGCATTACCAGGCTTCTTTGTGTTTCGTTCAACCTGTTCAGTGCTTCATTTAGGTTCTTTCTGGCATTTGGAACAGGCTGGTATTCTACTCTTCCGTCTTCATCAAATTCATCTCTCAACGTTATCCTTTTCGCTTTTCTAATATGGTCAATCATCTGGTTGTAAGCAACTGTAAATAGATAAGATTTGCATTTTTCATATTCTACAGTTTCCCTGTTACGCCACAATTTCTCAAAGGCGCTTTGTACAATATCCCGGGCATCCTCTTCGTGCCTAAGGTTCTTAACAATAAACCTGAATGCATTGTCTGCATATAAGTTTACACATTCGTTATATTGTTTTTCAGTCATATTAACCAGGGATGTGTTCGGGTTGCTTTGTTGTTATACGGTCGTTGAAAGTAAAAGTTACACTACAAAGAAAAAAAATTCCGGCGAGAGCCGGAATTTTATCTTTTGATTGAAACGACAAGGTACTTGGTGAGCGATTCTATTAAAATAAAGTCAGTAGTTGATTCTGTTGCGTTATTAGTGGCTGCATCAGCTTCTTTACAAGCTAAGGTGCAAGACTTGCTTGCCTCTCTTTGAATAACGGTAAAACTTAGGATGAACAGAACACCTACAAGAGCTAAACAATAAAGTAATTTTGGTTTCATAACAGTAATTTGAACTGTATCTTAAACGAAGGTAATTTCCAAATGTTACAGACCATAGCAGATTTTTCTGTTTCACATATTATTAACAGCGCATCGTGCCGATGTTCAACTTAAACGAAAGCTTAAAATATTTTCATCTGATAAGAATATCATGTAAACGCTACCTTTGTTGCCGCTAAAAAAATATTATGAACGAGAAATTTGTAAGTAGGATTTATGATGAACTACAAGAGATCGAAACAGCCGGCTTGTTCAAAAAAGAAAGAGTTATTTCAAGCGAGCAAGGTCCGGAAATAACAGTGAATGGTAATAAAGTTCTCAACTTCTGTGCAAATAATTATCTCGGTCTTTCTTCTCACCCTAAAGTAATAGAAGCCGCACATAAAGCGATTGATACACATGGTTACGGACTTAGCAGTGTTC
>DASVST010000462.1:0-4628 GCA_036387965.1 Segetibacter sp.
CAGTGTTAGTGCAGGTAGAGCAGTTGCCGCTGACGGCAAACGGCAAGGTAGACAGGAAAGCCTTACCTGATCCTGATATGAGTGAGATGCTCAGCGGACAATATGCAGCACCGCAGAGTGAAGTGGAAAAAGTACTGGCAGAGATCTGGCAGGATATCCTGGAGGTAGATCAGGTAGGGGTTCATGACGACTTTTTTGAACTGGGAGGACACTCCCTGCTGGCAGTACGATTAATATCATCTATACGAAAAGAGCTAAAGACTGAAATGCGTATTGGTGATATATTCGATTATCCTACCGTAGCATTACTGGCAGAACAACTGCAGGCACAAACAGGCGAAGCCGTTGCTCCTTCGATAGAAGCAGTGCAGTTAAGACCTGAAAAAATACCTTTATCCTTTAGCCAGGAACGGTTGTGGTTTATAGATAAGTTAGAGGGAAGCGTTCAGTATCACGTACCGGCAGTTTTGCGGTTGAAGGGCAATTTAAATCAGGAGGCTTTATCGCAGGCTTTACAAATGATAGTAAGCCGTCATGAAGTATTGCGTACCGTATTCTTAGAGAATGAAGGAGAAGCCTACCAGTATATCAGGGATAAAGAGGGTTGGGAATTAAATATTATTGAAGGGTCATCCTATGTAGGAGACACAGAGGGGTTACAACTATATATAGAAAGGTTAATTAATAAGCCTTTTGATTTATCTGCCGGTTATATGTTGCGTGCTCACCTTATCATTCTTCAAAAGGAAGAGTACATCCTGGCAGTAACGCTGCATCACATTGCATCAGACGGGTGGTCAAAATCTGTTTTGGTAAGAGAGGTTGTAGAGTTGTATAGTGCTTATGTGGAGGAAAGGAAAGCACAGCTGGCGCCTCTGCCGGTACAGTATGCTGATTATTCGATCTGGCAGCGTAATTATTTACAGGGAGAGTTGCTCGAAAAGAAGCTGGGTTACTGGAAGGAAAAGCTGCGGGATACATCCCCCCTTGAGCTTCCTGCTGATTACCGAAGACCGGCGGTACAAAGTACAAGAGGATTGTCTGCAGGTTTTATAATAGAGAAGGATTTATCCGACGGGCTTGACAAGTTAAGCCGGCAGCAGGGAGTGACATTATTTATGACCCTGCTGGCTGTTTTTAAAGTGCTGCTTCACCGCTACAGTGGTCAGGAGGATATTTGTGTAGGCACCCCTGTTGCCGGTCGTCAGAGTCACGAACTGGAAGGGCTTATCGGTTTTTTTGTAAATACACTAGCCTTACGCACTGAGGTAAGGGGAGACGTTTTGTTTACGGGTTTGTTACAACAAGTGCGGTTAACAACAATGGAAGCATACGGGCACCAGGAGATACCGTTTGAGAAAGTGGTAGAGGCAGTGGTAAAGGAAAGAGACACCAGCCGCAACCCGCTCTTCCAGGTAATGCTTGTATTGCGCAATACACCTGAAGTTCCTGAACTGAGGTTAGGTCAGGTAAGACTGTCTGGGGAAGGGTACGAACATACGACCACTATGTTTGATATTACCCTCTACATTACAGAAACAGACAAGGGGCTTCAATGTTCAGTTGAATACTCTACCGACTTATACAAAGCAGAGACGATAGAGCGGATGATAAGTCATTATAAGCAGTTGCTGAATTCGGTTGTAAGCACACCGTATAAAAAGATAGGGGAGTTGCCCATGCTAAGTAAGGCAGAAGAGCACCAATTGCTTGTAGAGTTTAATGATACAAAAGTTCAATATCCGGGGGATAAGACAATAGTGGATTTATTTGAGGAGCAGGTAAAGCGCACACCCGAAGAGGTAGCTTTGATATTTGAGGGAGAGCAGGTCAGCTACCGGGAATTGAATGAAAGAGCAAACCGGTTAGGACATTACCTTCGAAGCCGGGGAGTGAGTAAAGAAGTACTGGTTCCGATATGTATAGAGCGTGGTGTAGAGATGATAGTGGGGATACTTGGGATCATGAAAGCAGCAGGAGCATATGTACCGATAGACCCTGAATACCCGATAGAAAGGATCAGGTACATGCTACAGGATACAGGAGCATCACTAGTGGTAAGCAGTGCAGAAAGCAAAACAAAAATAGCAGCAGCAGAAGGGCTGGAAATAATAGAAATAGACAACAACTTCTTTAAAGACCAACCTATAACAAACCCCGAAGATAAAGCTGCACCCAATAATCTCGCTTATGTAATTTACACTTCCGGATCAACAGGTAACCCAAAAGGAGTAATGATTGAACATAAAGGACTGGTAAACCTTTTAGTAAGTATATCTCAACAAGTTGAATTCAGTCATAATTCTAGTTTTTTATCAGTTACGACTTTCAGTTTTGATATCTGTTACCTTGAGTTTTACATGCCTTTAATTACCGGAGGCAGGTTAGTAATTATACCAAGAGAGGTAGCAATGGACGGTTTTAAATTGGCTAAAAGGATTGCTTCAAATCATCCTACACACATACAGGGTACTCCATCCACATGGAAATTACTTTTAAATAGTTCATGGCAAAATGAAGAGAAAATTAAAATTCTTATAGGGGGAGAGGCTGTTAAGGAAGACCTTAAAGAAGAGTTAACCAAAATAGGAGATGTATTTAACCTTTACGGACCTACAGAAACAACAATTTGGTCTGCTTCCAAAAAGCTAAAATCTGGGGAGAAGGTAGTAATAGGACAACCTATTTCAAATACAACTATTTATATATTGAATCAACAAATGGAATTATGTCCAACTAAAACGGTAGGGCAAATTTGGATTGGGGGAGATGGCTTGGCAAGAGGATATTTAAATCGTCCTGATTTAACTAAAGAAAAATTCTTAGTTAGGTCAAATAAAGGGTTTGAGAAACGGTTATATCAAACTGGAGATGTAGGCAGGTGGTTACCTGATGGTGGTATAGAATACCTTGATCGTATTGATCACCAGGTTAAAATAAGAGGATATCGGATAGAATTAGGAGAAATTGAAACTGCTGTCCAGAAAAGCGGTCTGGTACAACAAAGCGCAGTCGTGGTGTCAAAAGGTGAGAACGTTGACGATAAGCAACTTTCAGCTTATTATATTCCTAAACTGGAAGTAGTTAAGGAAAAGGAACGGGAACTTCAATTACGTCAGCTTGAAATTTGGAAGAACGTTTACGACACTGAATATGCTAACTCTGATCCTAACGTGGACGAAGAGTTGGATTTTGAAATTTGGAAGGATAGTTTTACCGGAAAAGCTATTGAAGTAGCACAGATGTCTGAGTGGTTACAAGATATTGTAAAAGTGATCCTTTGCGAAAATGCGGGGAATATTTTGGAAATTGGTTGCGGAACGGGCCTGGTGTATTATCAGCTGGTTGATAAAATAAAAAAGTACGTTGGAACAGATTTCTCACATGCATCTATCAAAAAAATCCAAAGTCGAATTAGTAAGGGTGAGAGAGACTACAGAAATGCTCAATTTCAAGTTGCTGCGGCACATGAGATCAATCTTTCAATTCAGGATAAGTTTGATACAATTATACTGAATTCAATCATTCAATATTTCCCCGGTGAAGATTATATGAATGACGTTATTAATAAAAGTATTAACCTTCTTACCAATAGTGGTCGTATAGTTATCGGTGATGTAAGAGACAATCGATTATTAGAGTCGTTCAAATATCTTTTAACACTAAACAAGCTTCATCATTCAGATGGAATACAAGAGTTAAAATGGGAAGTGGAGCAGGAGCTATTACGAGAGGAAGAACTTTGTTTTTCTCCTGATTACTTCTACAACCTTAAGTCAACTTATCCGCAGATTTGCCACATTGAAATAAAATGGAAGGAAGCGACCTACATTAATGAATTAAGTGCATACCGCTATACCGTTATTGTATATGTTGGAGCACAAATAAACACCCATAAACCTGATTGGAAGCAATGGGAAGACGTTTCTGATAAAAGAGTCTTTTATAATCAAATCAAAACCCGCGAACCACTTATCGCGATATCAAATGTCCCTAATCCTCGATTATCATCTGAAAAAATCATTGATAATGTAATAAAGAATCAATTGGTAGCAACAGTAGGGGAACTGGTTCTGCATTTAGAAAAAGAAGATAGTCAGCCCTTAGAAATAAATGAAATAATTGAGGCTGCTACTATGGAAGGTTACCAATTACGGACATTCTTAAATTCAGATCCTTTTAAGGTTAATATATTATTTGAACTTAATCCTGCAACTCACATAATTTATCAAAATGAAGAATGGAAAGTAAGTAATAGAGAGAAATCATATACTAATATTCCATTATTTGCAGACGTGAGTTTTTTGCTTAATAAGGATATTAAAGTTTTATTGCAACAGTCCCTGCCTGTCCATATGATACCTGCTAATTTTATAGCACAGCAAAAGTTGCCATTAACTAATAACGGTAAAATTGACAGAAAGTTTTTGAGTGAAAGGGAGGAGAGAAGTTTAAATTCGAAACTAAACTATTATCCCCCCAGAACTATTGTTGAAAAGGTTCTAGCTGAAATTTGGCAAGACCTGTTACCAGTTGAAAAAGTAGGAATAGAAGATAATTTTTTTGAATTAGGTGGTCACTCACTGCTTGCGATGAGACTAATATCTGCTATACGCAAAGAACTGGAG
>DASVST010000463.1:0-4703 GCA_036387965.1 Segetibacter sp.
TAAGCCTTACCGCTTTTTAACGCCTCGGTTCTTACGTAGTCATTGAACCTGTCATCATTCTCAACTAGTTTACAAAACTCTTTCATGGCTGCTACAGCCTCGGCAACAACTAAAGGGTTTCCCTGCTCTAATACGTTTTCAACTGCTTCCATAGCCATGTTGTTGATGGCTCCTTTAGTTAGTCCTTGCTCAAATAATTCTAATGCTGTTATTGTTTCTTGCATGGCTGTATATTTTAAAAGGGAAGATCGTCAAGAGGCTCTTCGTTGCTATGTCCGTTCATATGTGTCTCGTGCGGATTTTGCAGCGACTTAAACTCTTCGCTTGTTTTCATTTTATCCTTAATGAAATCAGGCAAGCTGTCGAATAAGTCTTGGTCAAAAGCATCGTACCCAAGTACAAAAGTTTTATTTATTTGATCGGGACAAGTGTATCCTTTAGGCATAGGTGAAATGCTGCCTATCTCTTCATAAGTTTTAGAACCGTCTTTAGATGGCTTATGTATGATATTAAGCATACAAGGCACACCAACAAGAACAGTAATATCAAAAGCTTTAGCCTGCTCTTCAGTGAAGTCCTTACCTCTCCAACTCGCAAGCGTCTTTCTCAGGTTGCTTTTTTCGTGAAGGGATAAGGTGAACTCCTTGCTTATTACGCGAGGCTGCTCACCTTTCTCTTCGTTAAATACTTTTAACTCTGTTGGCAACTCCCAACCGATACGCACTTTCTTTTGCGTTTTAGTTTGATTTTGGATAGTCTCTTCGACTGTTCCTATTTCAATCATTTGGTAGCACCTGGCTACATAGTTTCCGGCTTCAATCAGTTCTCTTTTTGAGCCGTTGTTGGTCGCAGTAATTGCCATAGTAGTTTAGTTATTATTGTTAGTTTTAATTGTTTCTAATTCATGCTCTATAGATTCAAACACGCTTATTAAATAACTTCTACTTAGTCCTGCAATAAAACAGGCTTCATCGATTACGTATATGACTTCTATATCCTTAGTCATTATTCTTCACCCTCGCTATCTGTTGGAGGATTGTCTGTTGGATGCCACTCAGTATTTGAGTAGTCTTCAAATCCGATTGATTCGTTTAATGTGTTTGGATCGCTCATGGGTTTATTAATTCAGGGTTTTGGTAGATGTTGCCGACTACTTCAAGCCATAATCTGGTATCGTCTGTAATCATTTCATCTTGTTCTTCGCTATATTCCCATCCAAGAGGCTGGCAACTATTTTCTCTCTCCCCACCTACAAAACAGCCGTTGATAAACATTACTTTTCTTAGACCATTATTCCATTGGGTTTCGTATATATCTCCCTCGCAAACTTCCTTGTCGTTCTTATCATACAGCCCCGTGTATTGCATCACAGGACACGCACTTGCAAATACAATCTTTCGCTCCATCACCTCTTGAAAAGTGAACGGTTTCGACATGTAGTCAACATTGTCCCATACTCTGAATTTGGTAGTTTCGTTTATCATTTTTATACTCTTTTTGGCTTCTTAGTTAATCTGAAATAATAGGTTGTTCCGTCTCACTGCGGTTTTGTTAAGCTGATTTCATAAACGGTCTGATAGATGTAAGCAAACCAATTGTTGATGTCAATAGGCTTTTCGGGGTAAACTGTTGATTGAACATTCATGGTTAATGGTTTAGATTATGCCGCTTCCTCTTTCTTTTCAACAGAAGTAAGTAATGCTTTTACAGGTGGCGTTTCAAGTAATTGAACCTTATCAATATTCGTTTTGATAGAGTTGTACTCAACTTGCACCTTTAAGGAGTTGATTACTTTCCCTGCTATATTTGCAAGTGCATCTGCTGTGCTTTTATCAATCTTACCATCCCTCAACTCGCCATAAACTGTAAGAAGGTCAACGGCTAAATCTTGCAGGTTTTTAATTTTCTTTGCCATAAGTTTTTATGTTTTTAATGGTTTTTTTGATGCTCATTATTTGTCCAACTTCTTTAGCCTTTAATTCAAAATCTTTATAGTTTGGCTTTAGTCTTTCAACTGGTTTCAATCTGGCCTCAACCATCCTTTTCGAGAAACTCAACGCTGCTTTAATGTGTTCCATCTTATTCTTTTATTGCCATCAACGTAAACCAAAGTGATACACGAAAGAGGGCGATTGAGGTTAGTAATAGTAATTCGGGCATTAGGCTCTCTTTAATTTCATTTCGTTCTTCACTTTCTGTTCAATCAATCTTTCTGCGAAATGCTCACTTGCCAGCTTTTCAATGTCGTTCACCACTTTTTGCATTTCAGCAATGGAGGCAAGCGTTGAAGTACAAGTGTCAAAGACTTTGCATAACACGCCTATAGAACCATCCTGATACTCTTGTATGAAGTCTGCTCTAACCATTACAAAAAGGTTTGTACTCCCTGTAATCGTTAACTCCGATGGAATGTTGTAATCAAAAATGTGTGGTCGCATGGCTTTATTATTTTGGTGTGATTATTTTGAGTCTTTAGCTTCTTCTATTTGTTTTTCAAGAATTACTTTTAAGTACTCCGTTGTTTTATAAGGTATCTTTTGAAGGGAAGTGTCTGTCTGTATGTAGTCGTATGCCTTGCCTCCTGCATAGATTAGAATCATTTCATTCTTATTGGGTGTGAAAACATTTAAAAGAAGGCTGATAATTCCAACAGGAATGATCCACTTTAATTTCCCTCTCCATATAGTCCTGCTTGCCCTTCTTCGCTCCTGTTCTTTTTCGTCCTCAAATTGGTCGAAATCTGAACTGATAACGGTTGCAATAATTATTGCTAAAGCTGATACTAATGTGATGACAGCTATCGTAGTGAACATTGCTTTTATTCCGTCTAATCTTGTAAGCCAATAAATTGCTGAATACATATTTTTAGTTTTTATTTAGTTTTTGAAGTCCTCTATTAATTGATAATTGTAAAGCGGTGGATGAATCGATTGCACTCTTTGCAGCATCCATTGAACAGTAATGATTCTTGCCTACTCTGAAATCGTGAGAGTTGATGCGCTCAATCACAACTCCACCATGTACTGTTAGGAAGTCGCTGATTACTGTTGAGAATGATGTTAGTAGTTCGGACATGGTTAATCTTTTTTAGATGGTAGATAAGCCAGACATGTAGCAAACATTATTATTGCCGAAAAAACACAGGTCAACATCAAGCCGTATTTCTCTCCATCAGATTTCGCATACCCCTCAATTAGCGTATAAGCAACCCACCACAACATCGGAGTAAGTAATACTGCCACAACTAATAATTTCTCTTTCATGGTTATGATGCTTTTCTAAGTGGATTAACGCCCTGAAGTGTCATATCTTCTATGTATGATTCAATGCTTTTTCTTGAGATCCTTATTCCCCTACCGACACCTTTTTCAGACTTTGAAGCGTACCTGTATTCCAGTTTGCTTTTTCTCAGCTCGTTCAGCTTTGTTTTCTTGCAACCTATAACCGCCATCGCTTCTTCTTCAGTTAACCAGTTATGTGCAATCTTTGGCTTACTCGCATTCATAACCCATTCTTTAATGAAGCGTATATCCTTCATCATTGCGTTGTAGTCGGTCTTTGTTATGAATATTCCGTCTGGCATTTGAATAGTTTTTAATCGTATCTGAATGAAGTTTTGTCATCACCCGGTCTTCTATAGTTGTATATTTTTTCAATCAAAAGCTTGTACTCTTCCACGTTAGGGCAATCACTTAGCTTAAGTGGAGCAACACTTAACTTGTGGAGCATTTCCTTATGATTGTATTTTTTGTTTTTGAAAATTGAGATGATTGCAGAAACAAAAGTTCCTCTATTAAAGCCTTCATAATATGGTTTGAAATCCATCACCTTTTTAGCTACCGAATAAGCATTCTGGAGCGAAGGAATATTAAGCTTACCCTCTTCAAAATCTTTCAATTGAGCTTTCTTACCATCAATCTTGCCCTGCTTTTTTGATAGCCCCGTAAGTATTCTTTCGCTCACCTGTATGCCGAAATCAGGAAAGTTTTTCATAAACTCGGCAAACTCTAAGTATTCTTTCCTACCCTCTGCACAATAAGAATGTAGATAGTCGATCTTTAACCAATTCTTTTGATTAGTGTTCAGGATTTGAACCTCTTTTATACCATAGCCTTTAATCATAATGTAGTGAATTGGTTGGTTGGTTTCTCGACTTGCACGCAACCTGTGTTGACCGTCAATAACTTCGAATTTTTCGTTAACGATAATGGGAGAAACCAGGTGTTTTTGATTGAATGAGTTTACAAGTCTTTTTACATGAAGCAGATTAATATTTCTATTATCTGCCATGATTTTAAACTTGTCGTAATCTCTTGTCACGAACACTTTAAAGACTTCATTGTGATTCTCCATAATCGGTCGTTTTTTTAATTGCACACTGCCATTTATTTTTGGAGTTGGTGCTGTAGTTGTTTGCATTTATTTGATTTGAGTTATTAAAAATCTTCTTTGCTCTTTCGTATAAGTCATGTTTATATGATTAGCCAATTCTTTTAATTCTTTCTCGGTTGATAGCTCTTTTCTAAGTCCAATGTGTAGGTCTAAATCGTTGTTCTTTTCCTGTAATGATTTTGCAAGCTTTACTGCTCCACTTGTTGTTAATTCAGCAACAGCATTATTAACAGCCGCTTTCTTTTCTTCTATAAATTCTTCAAATGTTTCGTCTGGTATTGAAGCGATTTGTTGGAAGGTGTGAGACTGTT
>DASVST010000464.1:0-2827 GCA_036387965.1 Segetibacter sp.
AACAGGTTAGTAGTGTAGCGAACAAAGCTTTTACTCTTTTAACCAAAGTCAAAGAAATCGTCGAGAAAACCTTTTTTCTTTTTGTGCTTATACCTGGGATCGCTGTTATGGTATTGATCGTTATACTTCTTCTCCTGATAATAGCTGTTACTATTTGTAGGTGGTGGAGGAGGAGGTGCAAAATCGGCTGTCCTTTCCAAAATTTTATCCAATTCTCCCCTGTCGAGCCAAACGCCCCTGCATTTTGGACAATAATCAATTTCTACTCCCTGCCGGTCAGTCATAACTAATGTCTCATTACAATTTGGACAATTCATGATTTATGTTTTAAGTACTTGTGTTAAATGAGGTGTATTGATGCATGCAATATATATACCTGCTTTTAATTTTTCTATACTGCCAGCAGAGGCCGCTCAATGAACTAAAAGATGAACGGAGCGTCGCAAGCTAAGCAACATAGTATTACATCAGCCTGTAAAATATTATATCACCTAAACACTTTAACTGCTTTTGTTGAAATAGCTGCAGGTATTTCGTGTTCACCATTGAACTCTTCATATTGTACATTATAACCAAGCTTCTTTAATTGTGGAACAATTCGCCTGCTGCATGGGTCAATCGGAAGCACACGATCATTTAAGCCATGTGAAATAAAAACATGAGGCTTGCCTTTGTTTTCAACCGTGTGATAAAAGCCAGGTGAAAAAGCAATGATGTTATTAAACAAATCGCCGTTGCTTAAGCCTATGCACAAAGCATACGATGCGCCATCAGAAAATCCTCCGATAGCAATTTGCGAAGTATCAATGTTATACCTTTCGAATGCGAGAGCAAGCGCCTGGTTTATGAAGATAACATCCGGGCCGAAAGAGTCTCCGGCGATGATATCCCATGTAGCAGCACGGGATTCTGGTGCAAGGATGATGATGTTATTTTCATCAGCATACTTTCTTATTAGACTTAGACCATGCTCGGCATTGCCGCCGGCACCGTGCAACATGACTGCTAATGCTGCAGGCTTTGCTTTGTTATAGTTTTTAGGAACATAAATAAGTCCATCTCTCTTGGCATCTAACTTTAGAGACTGCTTTCCTGTTGCAACAATATCTTTTTCGATGTTGTTTTTTGGTCTGGCGGTAATGTGTCCTTTCCTGAATATATTTCTATCTGTTATCATACTATTGGTGTTGCAGCCATTATCATTAGTTGTAAAAGAAAAATATGCCAGCAAAATTGCCGGCATATTCAGGTGAAATATAAGTCCTTTTTGCATAAAGTGTTGTCATTAAAACCCTGATGGATATGTATCAGGTGGCTCATTTTTTTGTGGTGTTCCTAATGGATGTAATGCTGAAGTTTTATCGATGAAGATGAATGCATCGTATCTTTTTGGAATTATAGATGGTACATAATTTCCATGTTCTCTGTTGGGATTATAAACAACACCAATAGCACGATGCCCGATCTCTTGTTGTAGAGATTCGTTGTTCATTATTTCACTTGATAGAATGATCTTGTTGTCAGCGCCCAGTTTGTGTAAATATCCCTCCCAGCTACTTGATGGAGCTGGGGGAACACGCATATTTTGGATTGGCCCACCCCAGCCATTGGAAGCAATCACAGACCCTTCGTAGGAACCGAATCCAACTGAATAGACATTCTTTTCTCCATACTCTTCCCTTGCAAGCTGTCCAACATTTACCATTCCCTGGTCTGCCATATCTGTATAGCGTGCATCTCCGATGTGCGTGTTATGTTCCCACACAATAATTTTGGAATCAGGGCCTAAATGTTCAAGTAACCGCTTCAAGGTTTGCATCATGTGCCTATCCCTTATATTCCACGATTCTTCATAATCGCGTACTGATGCTCTGTAATATGATTCTGCGTTGAGTGCCACCAACGCATTTTGTTGCATTACAAAACCAGCTTCGCTTTTAGCCGTCGTATTTCCTGTTATACCAAGTATTGAATTCCATAAATTACTTGTTTGTGCCTGGCAGCTACCTGATGCATTTGCAACATGATAAGCATATTGTTGAGGGTCGGAGCTAAATGGTCGAAAGCATTGCTGCACCTGTTGGGCAGCGTTTACAATTGATTGATCTTGTCCCTGCAGGTAGGGCATCAGTTCTTCACTTGATTCCCATAGGCAATACACATCTAAGCCATAAAACCCAACCTTATCAGTCGTTGGTTTTGTTTGGTTGAAATCATTCATCCATGTTATGAGTGAAGCCACTTCATAATTACCCCACATCCATGTTGGCCAACGGTCGTATTGTCTTAGAACATTTACTGCTGCCGTATTATCCTGTTTTGCGCCTTTTACAAATTGATTTACCCTGTAAGAGTCGGCCCATTCCCCTTCAACTGCAATGCAATCAAATCCTTTCTCCTGCATTAAGCGTTTTGAAATGGCTGTTCTCCAATCGTAATATTCAGCAGTACCATGCGATGCTTCTCCTAACAACACTATTCGTGCATCACCTATTTGCTGCATGAGTACATCAAGATCCTTTTCATTGTTAAGTGGATGTGTTGGGATATTACCTCTCATTGCGGTGTCGTTATCGTTTTCCTTTCTACATCCTACTGTAAAAAGGGATAGGAATAAAAAAGCGGAAAAAATTTTTACTACACGGTTCATGTTCACAGGTTAAATTATAAATAATGATAATGTGTGAACAAATAGGAGGCCAAAAATTAGTTCACTTGCGTTTACTTTAATGGGGAGAGAGTCTACACATATTGCGCAAAAGAGAAGAGAAAAATCAACAATTAGATTGATGTAAGCAAAGGTGGGATGCCCGTTGAATTAAAGTTG
>DASVST010000465.1:0-5384 GCA_036387965.1 Segetibacter sp.
CATTAGCAAATGTAGCAGAAGGAATAGTCTAAGAAACAAGCTTTCCATGTTCTTTATGTTTCAAGTTGCAAACCGGCAAAAGAGATTGTATTTTCAGCAAACCAAACAACTCAATTATGATGCATTTACTAAGTGACATTAACTGGCTTGCAGTATTAACAGGATCTGTAGCCTACTTCTTCCTTGGCGCTATATGGTATTCGTTCTTATTTCAGAAGCAGTGGATTAAACTATCAGCAATAAACATGGATGACCCGAATATGAAGAAAGGGGTTGCTGCAATAATGTTTAGCTCTTTTGTAATGATGTTTCTTACGAGTATTGGCATTGCCCTGCTTGTTGTATTGATAGATCTGCATCATTGGCAGGAAGGGCTACATTTAGGATTGCTTACAGGTTTTTGTTTTGCCTGTACTTCTATGGCTATAAACATGCTGTACGAAAAGAAACCAATGGGGTTGTTCTTTATCAATGGTGGTTACCAATTGGTTGGGAATATTATTGCTGCTATTATTATTGCTGGTTGGAGGTAAGTGTTGGCAGTGAGTTTTGGCTTTATCCCTGATTACGAACATTGATTTAATCAAGTGTCCTTGTTAAGCTATATTGAATGATGAAAAATATTTTACGGAATCTGATTGCCAGTGTTTTTTGCATATTCTTTATGCAAACTGTTCTCTTGGCACAAGGAAATAATTACAGAAAAAAAACTTCGAATGATAAATATGTATGCGTTCCTTGTGGTTATGACTGTGATAAACAAGTACTAACGCAACGGGGTGAATGTTCGCATTGCAAAATGGCACTTGTAAAACAGTCCAATGTAGTTTTTAAAAGCATAGACTCAAAACTGATCTGTAATTCTTTAGCCAGGATGAAAGAAGTGGTTATAATAGATGTACGAAGTCCTGAAGAATTTCAGGGTAAAGCGCAGGAGAATTTTGGGCGATTAAAGAACGCTATAAACATTCCGCTAAAGCAACTCGAAAGCAGGCTTAGTGAATTACAATCATATAAAGAAAAGCCGGTAATTGTTTATTGCTCACATAGTCATCGCAGCCCGCAGGCAAGCTATATACTTACACAGAATGGCTTTAAAAATGTTATCAATATGTCTGGTGGAATGAGTGTTCTTTTTGATGAGAAAAATAATGGCTGTATTCAGAATTAATACAACTCGCATCGTTCAGTTCGATGAGCCACCCTGCTCCAATTCTTTCACTTTTTCTCTAGCCTCTTCATCTCCGAGTTCCGCAGCCACTTTATAAAGGGCCAACGCTTTTGATGTGTTCTTTTCTGTTCCTTTTCCTGTCTTGATCATTCGGGCAAGAGTAATCATTGCCTCTGTGTTATCAAGGTTTTTCTTTACTTCACTTTCTAATAACCGATATGCTTTATTGTACAAGTCTTTTGCAAATTCAGGTTTGTTTTCACTTTCGCAATACTTTGCCAGGTAATACATGCCGAAAGGGCTATTAGCTTCAATAGCTTTTTGGTACCATTCAACCGCTTTCGTTTTATCTACAGAAACGCCTTTACCCTGTTCATACATATTGCCTAACCGGTGCATACTGTATGGTTCTTTAGCGTTTGTTTGGTACCATTTTATTGCTTCTGTAAAGTCCTGTTGTACACCTTTGCCTTCTTCATATAAAACGCCTATGCGATAAGCTGTACTGGTTACCGGTTTAACGGCTACTGATTTTTGGTACCATTCCAGTGCATTTTTATAATCCTGTTTTACGCCTTTCCCGAACTCGTACATCACCCCTAGGTTAAACATGCCATATGCATTACCTGCATTTGCTGATC
This sequence comes from Segetibacter sp., assembly GCA_036387965.1. Taxonomy (GTDB): domain Bacteria; phylum Bacteroidota; class Bacteroidia; order Chitinophagales; family Chitinophagaceae; genus Segetibacter. The sequence continues at coordinate 1,813 of DASVST010000465.1, forward strand.
TTTTAAACAGCTGCAAAGCTTTGTCGTAATCTCTTTTTATCCACCTGCCTTTCCTGTATTTTATGCCGAGGTTGTTTTGAGCATCAGCATGCCCTGCTTCTGCAGCTTTAGCGTACCATAAGAGTGATTGGGAGGAATCCTTATTTACACCACGTCCATTATCATACATTGAGCCTTACAAATACATTGCATTTGCATTTTTAGCCTCAGCTGATTTGATCATCCATTCCAGTCCTTTAATTGTATCTTTTTCTACACCTCTGCCTGTCATATATCCATTACTCACATTGAACATAGCATGTACGTTTCCTAATTGTGCAGATGATAACAGCCATAGGAATGAAGTTGAATCAACCTTGTTCGGGTTTGCTGCACGTGATTTAAGTGCATAAGTATTCATGGCCTGCGGATTACCACCTTTGGCTGATCTTTCCAGCCACTTAATACCTTCTGCTGAGTCTTTCTTCAACCCAACCCCTTTCATGTACCTGTAAGATATTGCATACATCGCAGCAGCATTTCCTGCTTCTGCATGTTTAAAAAGTATTGCTATTGAATCTATATATGGCTGGCGCCTTCTAACATTGTCAGGAAGCTATGTTGATTGGGCCATCGACATTAATGTGGAAAGTATAGTAAGACATAAAAATCCTGACTTTATAATCTTGTTTATATTAACCTGCGCAACGACTGTTTTCATAATTTCCCTAGGGTTCGTGATAGCAAAGGGACCGGGTATAAATGCTTCAATATACAAACTCTTTTTTTCTTTTCAGAAGGGCGTGGTCCCTTGCCATCTCACAATCTTTTGAGGAGACACCACCAGGACTTAAAACTTATTGCTTGGAAATATCATTTGGGTTGTTATTTTTTTAGTGGACGCAGGTATTATAAATGATAGTAGGTATAGTTATCACCTGCTAACTTATTATAGTTCGTTTTGTGCATTGAATATTACTTTAAGATCTTCTTTTCACTCCGTTATTGAATGTAACTTTTATTGTGGCCATACGTTACGCTTACAGAGTACCTAATCTTGATGCTCTTAAAGCACTCACTATGCGTATTGTATCCACCATTTGTCTCGTTTTGATAGTAGTAACAGTGGTTGCTCAAAGTACACTTATTAAAAATGTGTCTATAATTCCAATGAATCGCGAGAACATCATTCTAAAAAACCAGGATGTTCTAATTACTAACGGACTCATAAAAGCTATTGGTGATGCGGGAACAATAAAACGCCTAAACAAATACATAGTTATTGATGGAAAGGGAAAGTTCCTTATGCCATCATTTGTGGATATGCATGTACATTTAGAACGCTTTACAGATAAGAAGGATCTAATGTTATTTTTAATCAATGGTGTTACTATGGTTAGAAATATGGATGGAAGACCAGAGATACTCGAATGGAAAAGAAATGTAAAAAATCAATCTTTAATAGGTCCCGAAATTCGCACTGGTGGCCCTATCCTGGAAGGTAAGAGACCCTTCTGGCAGGATACTGAAAAAGTAACTTCTAAAGAAGAAGCGGAGAAAGCAGTTGAAGAACACAAAAAGCTAGGGTATGATTTTATAAAAGTCTACTTCACTTTAAGCAAAGATGTTTACTACGCCATACTAAAACATGCAAAAGGATTAGGAATAGATGTTGTAGGTCACATACCCAATTCCATCAATATAGAAGAGGCAATGATTGGGGGTCAAAAAAGTATTGAGCACCTTGATGGATATGAAGACTGGATAGAAGCAAAGTCTTCCCCCAGCTATAATAAATACTCATGGTTGAAACCTTATTTTGCTATGCAGGTAGATGCTTCGCAAATTAAAACTGCAGTAGACCTTGGCAGGAAATATGATACCTGGAACTGCCCGACCTTAATAGTTAAAAATAAACTTGCCGCAATAGATACTTTGAAGATGTGGCACAGGGAAGCACAAAATAGATTAGTACCTGGGTATATGCTTGACGGCTGGAAACCTGAATTATTTACAAAAATAATTGATAGTATCTCAGGTGAGGAATGGCAGAGGATATACAGAGGAAAAAAGGTGAAGTCAGATTTGGTTTATAATATATTTAAAGCAAATGGAAAAATACTGCTTGGGACAGACACACCTAATCCTTTTGTTATTCCAGGTTATGCTGTACACGAAGAACTCCAAAATTTGGTGGACGCAGGTTTATCGAATTATGAAGCATTATTATGTGCAACAAGTAAGCCGGCGGAATTTTTTAAAGAAACAGCTTCATGGGGAACTATCGAAAAAGGGAAGCAGGCAAATATTATACTCTTAAATGCCAATCCCTTAAAAAAAATATCACATAGTAAGTTACTATATGGCGTTCTGATAAAGGGAAAATTCTACTTAAGTAACGAGTTGCAAAAGAGGTATAAAGGCAACAATCTGTAAGATAGGTCTACCTCAAGTGCTGTATTTCTAATGTTGTTTATAAAACCTGCAGTATGGTTGTGTAATTACGCTTCATTCTGTATTTTAATAGACATATCACAAACTCGAATCCTCTAAAATAAAAGATCTTTAGCACCAGCCATTCCAGTAATGCAAAAATTCCAAAAAGTGAATGGTTTTTCCAAAAACCGGACATTTTCTATGGGTGTTTGGCTGGTTTATAACCTAAAAACGGTTTGGCACTGCATTGGCATTGTAGTGTCAAACCAATTATCATGAAACCAATTTTAGAAACCTGCTTCGGAATAGCAATGTTCTCAATGTCTTTTGTTCTTGTTTCAATGACTCCTCAAAATGGCCCTGCAAGTGATGGCATTATGTACAAAGTAACGCACCATGGTAAAGCTGCAGTTATGCCATCGCATTTATCAGAAACACACAGGCGCCAACACGAGGATAAAGGACAGGATTGTGTTGTAACTACTTCACCTTGTGCAATGCTTGGATCTAATACTCATTAACCTAAAATTCATTATTTGCGTAAACTTATACTTTCATCAGCTGTTCGGGTGTTTCCAATTGAGACCACGAACAACTGATAAATTTTAGAAGATTAAACAGCGATAACAAGTAACTGTTTGGCTGATATCAAACGCAAGTATTTTAGAGTTGCTCTTGATTAAAACAGGTACTCCTAAGCGTGACTTTTCGCCAGGATTAAAATTCACCCTTAGCCTTATTGAGCAACACAGGTTCTCCAAAACCTAGTTCCTTTAAACGTGGTAATTGTGTTTTTGCATCTCCTACAACCAGCCAGATCATTTTATCTGCATTAAGATACTTTTGTGCTAAGGCTTTTATTTGATCAACAGTCATACTTTGAACAATTTTCTCCCGCTCTTTAACGTAGTTTGGTTTCCAACCATACTTGCTGATATTATCGAGCATATTCAACTTTGCATTAGAGGTTTCAAAGGCTCTTGCATTACTTTTAACTAAAAAGCTTTTGGTTGTTGCAAGGTCAGCTTCAGTGTAAGTGTTTGGGAAGTCCTGCAATATCTTTTTGATCAGCTCAGCAGACTCTAAACTTACATTGGTTCTAACGCTGCTGCCTACGGTAAAAGGACCAGGCGTGGTACTTCCTGAAAAGCTCGAGT
>DASVST010000466.1:0-10664 GCA_036387965.1 Segetibacter sp.
AAGTAATCCGATTTAAACTCCATGTAAGTAGGACTTCCATTTGGAGTAATATTAGGTGTATCGCACGCAAACAATTCTTCTATAAGTGTATTCATTTCTCTTTGAGATAAGCTTTGCCCCGATTTTATTCCCTGCTGCTTAGCCATGCATCTTACAAGCTTTTCCCTCTTGCTAAATTTTATGTCGGTATTGAAATGCTTGTATTGCTCCAGCAACATTTCGATCGCAACTCTTTCATTGCCAGATAAAATATCTGCCGGCGTACCTTGCAGTACAAAAGTATTATTGCCAAAATGCTCAATGGAATAACCTAAAACATGTAAGTCAGCAATTAATTCGTGCATCAACATTGTATCTGATGCAGCGAGTTCTATTGTAGTAGGAAACAGGTTTTGCTGGGTCGGCATTTGCTTTCCGTTTATTGCCTGGCTAAATCTTTCATATAAAATGCGTTCATGAGCCTGCTGTTGGTGAACAAGCAGAAACCCATTCTCTATACAAATAACTATGTAGGTATTATGAATTTGAGTGAGTGAACAATCCTGCAGGATTTTTATTCTTGGAACAGCATGCATTTTAAAGGCAACATCTGCATGCAAATTGCTTTCATATTCAAATTTGCCGGCACTTTCCTCTTTTGCAGGTTCATAGAAATCTTTCCAATGCTTCAGCTCACTTTTGTTGGTGGGTTCTAACTTATGCGCCTGGTGTTTTTGTGTAAAAGTTTTATAAAGGTTTGATGATGAAACGGCTTCTAAGTTTTCAGAGGTCGCAGGTTTGCTTACGGCTTCTAACGATTGTATGTCTGCATTCAATGAGAAATCTAATGACGGAGCAATACTAAATTGTGCGAGTGCATGTTTTACTGCAGCCTGTACAAATGCATAGACAATCTTCTCATCTTCAAACTTTATTTCCTGCTTGGTTGGATGAACATTTATATCAAGTTGAGAAGGATCAAGATCTATAAATAATACATACATGGGAAAGCTATCCTTTCCCACCATTTCATCAAAGGCATTCATTACTGCATGGTTCAAATATGCACTTTTGATAAACCGGTTGTTTACAAAGAAGTACTGATCGCCCCGGGTCTTTTTTGCTGTTTCGGGTTTGCCAACAAAACCATGAATGACCATGTAATCTGTGTCTTCATGCACTGCAACAAGCTTTGTATTATAGTGTGTGCCGAGTATTTGAATGATGCGAGCCTTCAGACTTCCGGCTTCAAGATGAAAAACCTGTTGACCATTACTTGTCAGTGAGAAAAAGATACCTGGAAAAGCAAGGGCGACACGAATAAATTCATCAACGATGTGACGCATTTCGGCAGCATTACTTTTTAAGAAGTTTCTCCGTGCAGGTACATTGAAAAACAAGTTCTTCATGCAGATAATTGTACCATTTGCAGTAGCACATAGTTCTTGTTTAACTACATGACTATTCTCAATCTCGAGTAATGTTCCTAATTCATCTTCAGGGCGTTTTGTTTTCAGCTCTACTTGGGCAACAGCGGCAATAGATGCAAGTGCTTCGCCCCGAAAACCCATTGTTTTTATCCTGAACAGATCATCAATATTTGAAATTTTGCTGGTGGCATGTCTTTCGAAACACATCCTCGCATCCGTTTCGCTCATTCCTTTTCCGTTATCTATAACCTGTATCAGGTTTTTTCCGGCTTCTGTAACAAAAAGTTTTATTTCTGTAGCGCCTGCATCTACCGCATTTTCGAGCAGTTCTTTCACTGCACTTGCAGGGCGCTGAATTACCTCGCCAGCTGCAATCTGGTTAGCAATATTATCTGGCAACAGTTGTATAATATCCGGCACTCTTTCTACGTTTAATACTTAGTAAAAATACTAATATCCGAGATCAGTTGCTTTTGGCTATTGTTAAGCCTTGAAGCAGCAAAATTGCAATCTATGAAAAACACCATTTTTTATCCATGCATGCTATTGCTTGTGCTTACGTCCTGTCAAAAAGAAATTGACATTAAAGAAAAACTTCTGAGTCTAAAAGAAACCGCCGCCGAAAACAATTTTGTTAAATACACCATAAAGAAAGGGGAGCAGTATTGTGACATGAGTGCTATGACACAAGTTGAGTATGAGGAGCTAAAATTTAAAGTGAAATTCGATAGCACTGCAATTTATGCCACCGTTTCTTCAGAAAACCAAGGGGATATTAATAAGTTATTTGGCTTTAGCGATAACAATGCTTTCCATCATGAGTTTAGTGCAAGGTTTGGATGGAATTGGAGTAGGGATGGGCTCACCTTATATGCATACACATATAATAATGCTAAACGGGAGTTTAAAACTTTAGGTACAATTAAAATTGGTGAAGAACAAAACTGCTCTATTAAAGTTGCTGGTGATAAATACATCTTTACTTTAAACAATAAGGTTGAAACAATGCCTCGTACAAGTATTACTGCAAAGGCTATCGGCTACAAACTATTTCCTTATTTCGGGGGAGATGAACTTGCTCCACATGATGTGAGCATTTGGATAAAGGAAATCAAGTAAGTTATAAGATTCTTTTTGATGTTGAGGTAGTTAATAGATGATTGTTTTCAAGGTTGTCAATTAGAACGATACCCGGTAATTTTCCTTTTTCAAAGCTCCCAAATTTGTTATTTATTTCTAAAGCTTTAGCACCGTTTAGCGTTGCCCATTGCAACAATTCTTTCAATGAAATTGAAGGGAAATGTTGGTGGATTGTTTTTAGTTCGTCTAACACACTTAAGCTATGGTTGCTTGCAAGACTGTCTGTTCCTACAACGATGTCACAATTCTGCTTTCTAAGCATATCTACAGGAGGTAATGCATCTTCGATATACTGATTAGCATTTATACAAAGACACCATGTTAATTTCGGATTTCGGATTTCGGATTTCGGATTCTCCATTTCGCGCATTTGATGGCTGATTACTGACTCTTTAGTTGCATATTCAACATCGTGCTGACTCGTAAAAGTATTATGAACAAGGATTATACTTGAAGCGCTTTTTAGCTTTTGAATATATGTTTGTAGACTGCTTCTTTCTGAAGGCTGAAAAAACGAGTTATCTATATTCATCATTTTGTACATACGGACAAAATCGCCTGAACCAAATCTAAAAAATTCGTCCTCGAAAGCAGTTTCCTGATTGTGAATTGTTATGATTAGATTTTTAAAGAAAGGTTCAAGCTTCTCCCAAAGATTTTCAGAAACAGAATAGGGTGCATGAGGCACCATTGAAGTTGTATTGAATTCTTTCTGGAACGAATCAAAGAAGCTTTTACTTCTTTCAAACCTTACTTCAGCTACCGAAGGAAGCCAGCCGCTTACTTCTATAAAATTTTGATAATGCAGGTTGCGGTGTAGCTTTTGAGGTAATGTTGATAGGTTGTTGCAGATATCGCCGACAGCAACAATGCCATTCTTCAGCATTTCGTCTTCTGCGCATTTGATTGCTTCCGAGATTTCTTCTTCAGGGAAATAGCGTTGTGTTACCACCTTAAATACAAAATCAACAAGTCCTGTTCTTTCGGGGATCAGACCTTTCATGTGGCTAAGCTCAAGATGGCAATGGCAATTAATAAAACCCGGAGAGAGAATCCCGTTCAATTTCTGAATGTCTTCGCCTGCTTCTTTTTCATCGACAATCTCCAGGACTTTGCCTTTTTCATCAGTTGTGAGAACGTGATTACCGTCCAGCATTTCCATGCCGGTGAAAATATTATCCGCCTGAAACTTTCTGAAAGCCATGTTACCAAAAGTAAGAAAGCTATGCTTATGCTGTGGCGCTTAAACACTTAACTTTGCGGCTATGTGCAGGAACTGCTGAGCGTAGCTATGTGGTTAAAGAGTGCGACGCAACGATGCCACATAGTAGCACAAACGCTGGTAACAAATATAATTTCTCAAACATTAGTACGTGATAGATAAACTTGAAGCCATTAAAGGGCGATTTGAACAGGTGGGATTGGCATTAACGAATCCTGAAATAATTGGTAACCAGAAAGAATATCAAAGTCTTAGTAAAGAATACCGTAGCCTCGAATCGATTGTAGAACCTTTTGAAGAGTATAAAAAGGTGTTGGCAGATTATGAACTGAGTAAAGAGGCTTTGAATAGCTCTGACGAGGATATGCGGGAACTTGCGAAAATGGAAATGCCGGAGCTGGAAGAAAAAAAAGATAGGCTGGAAAAGCAGTTGACGAAACTATTAATTCCAAAAGATCCCCAGGATGATAAGAACGCAATTATAGAAATACGGGCAGGAACCGGCGGTGATGAGGCAAGTCTTTTTGCAGGAGATCTGTTAAACATGTACTTACGCTATTGCAGCAAGCGAGGATGGAAAACATCCATTATTAGCGAGAGTGAAGGAACCGTTGGAGGCTACAAAGAAGTTTTGGTAGAAGTGTTGGGTGAAGATGTGTACGGTACATTGAAATTTGAAAGTGGTGTTCATCGTGTGCAAAGGGTTCCTAATACCGAAACGCAAGGTCGTGTGCATACATCTGCAGCAACTGTAGCAGTTATGCCGGAGGCAGAAGAGATTGACTTTGAACTGAATCCTGCAGATGTAAAGATGGAGACAGCACGAAGCGGGGGCGCCGGCGGACAGAATGTAAATAAAGTGGAAACTAAAGTGTTATTAACGCATATACCTACAGGAACTGTAGTGGTTTGTCAGACAGAGAGGAGCCAATTGGGAAACAGGGAAAAGGCAATGAACATGCTTAGATCTCGCCTTTACGAAGAGCAGGTGCGTAAACAGGAAGATGAAATTTCAAGACACAGAAAAACATTGGTGAGCACGGGAGACAGAAGTGCGAAAATACGAACATACAATTGGCCTCAGGGAAGGGTAACGGATCACAGGATTGGATTGACATCCTACAATTTAGATGCGGTAGTTAACGGCGACATAGATGAATTTATTGAGCAACTGCAAATGGCGGAAAATGCAGAGAAGATGGCAAACCAGTTAAATTAATTCACCAGCATATGTTAGAAAATCTGAGAGATCTTGTAAAGCAGAATTCGGGGGAGGCTATCATTAATAATCCGGCTATACCAAATGAAAAGAATGATGAAGCTGTTGATCTCGCTTCGAATTCTATCGTGTCGGGTTTGAAGAATGAAGTTTCGCAGGGTAACCTTTCGGATTTGATGAGTATGTTTAATGGCGGTGAGCAAGCTGCAACACAATCTGCTGTAGCACAGAACATACAGGGAGGCTTTGTTGAAAGCTTAGTAAGGAAATTTGGGTTGGATCAGGGAAAAGCAAGTGGCATTGCAGGAATGCTTATTCCGCTTGTTCTGAAAAAGTTCGTCAACAAAACAAACGACCCAAATGATAAAAGCTTTGATCTTCAGGATATTATTGGAAGCCTGACAGCCGGTGGCGCCAGTATTGGAGGGAAGGACATATTAGGAAGTGGAACTGAAAACGATGGCGGAATAATAGGAAAGGTCAAGGGGCTGACGTAGATCTATGCGAAGTTTTTTTCTTAAGAAAAGTGATTAACACTTCTTTAAATAGAGAAAAAAGTTTTGGCCTCATTGTTGTATTATGTAGCCAAAGTGATTAAAAAACGTATTAATCGGCATTGATTTTGCCCTTCAACATATTACGATTACCGTTAGGTAATTAAAGATTCTCATAAGCAGTTAGTTTTGGTTGCGGCCCCGATTTCCATCGGGGCCTATTTTTTTGTGGCCTTTTTTGTTGCCATGAAAAACCTGATGCTGTATAAGTAAGCGGCCAAACATCCAACTCCGTCAGCAAGAATATCCCATGCATCGTAATCACGATTAGGTACAAAATACTTTTGAATGAATTCGATAATGATTCCGTAGGCTAATCCATAAAAAGCAATTCTTATAAACCAGGATTTCTTTTGAAAAGAATTGAAGCCTGAACTTTTGAGCGGACGTGCAAACAAATAAACAAGAAGAAAAAAAAATATTACGTGAATGATTTTATCCTGTTGAGGTATTTGAAAAATGTTATCCTCGGGAAATTTGTTAGCCGGAAGCGTTAAGAGAATTACGGTAGTTATGAACCATGCTATACCCGGAAGAAATTTATACAAACCTAGTTTCAAGTATTACTTTTGATGCCAAATTAAGTAAAAAATAAAAGGGGCCACCCCTGGCCCCTTTTCCATCTAAAAATCCCCACTAAAACTTAGCTCCGAGGCATAAGTACAGTATCAACAACATGTATAACACCATTGCTTTGGTATACATCTTTTATTGTAACGTAGCTCATTCCACCTTTATCATCTTTTATCATTATTCTGTTTCCTTTTCTCATAAAAGTTAATGTACCACCTTGTACAGTTTTTGCAGAATAGCTATTGCCGTTCTTCTTAATCATCGATAGTAAAGCTTTACTATCAATGCGACCTGGTACTACATGATAAGTGAGAATGGTTGTTAGTAAAGTTTTATTCTCAGGCTTTACTAAAGTTTCAACTGTACCTTTTGGTAGTTTATTGAATGCAGCGTTTGTTGGAGCGAACACCGTAAAAGGACCTGCACCACTTAATGTTTCAACAAGACCTGCGGCTTTAACTGCAGCTACGAGAGTTGTGTGTTCTTTACTGTTAACAGCGTTTTCAACAATTGTTTTGGTGGGATACATTGCAGCTCCACCAACCATTACCGTTTTATTTTGTGCAGATAAATTAACTGATAACATTAATGTTGAGGTAACCAACACACTCAATGACTTCATTACGTTTTTCATAGTATTCTTTTTAAAATATTTCAATGATATACGCAGCATGAGTTTTCATGGTTTGCATGTTGAAATAAATAATGGAAAACTTGTTGTAACGAATGACTTCTGAAAGGAGAAAATTAAACCTTAGCATGCGTCCATTTTTCGATGGATGCTTTTAGAACATTTAAAAATACCGGCTTCGAAATAAAGTCTTGCATGCCTGCATCTTTACATCTTTCTTCGTCTTCCTTCATTGCGTTTGCGGTCATTGCAATTATAACAGGCGGAGTTGAATTGATCTTGTCTGCCAAAATTCTTTCGGCAGCTTCTATGCCATCCATTTCAGGCATCTGGATATCCATGAAAACGAAATCGTATTCTTTTTGCCTTGTCATCTGCACAGCCTGAAAACCATTTTCAGCTATATCAATCTTATAGCCGATGTTCTCAAACAACCGGACAATAATAAGTTGATTCATCCTGTTGTCTTCTGCTACTAATATGCTGAGAGGAACTAGTGGACTATATTCTTTTTTATCAATAACTTTTTTTACCGGAACATAAGTAACAGAATCGCATGGTATGTCGAACATAAACGTAGAGCCATAACCTTCTCTGCTGTGTGCACTGATGGTTCCGTCCATCAACTCTACAAGTTTTTTACAAATAGATAAACCTAATCCTGTACCGCCATACTTACGTGTAGCAGTGCTATCGATTTGCGTAAACGGATGAAATAATTGAGAAAGATGTGAAGGCTTTATGCCAATCCCTGTATCAGTTACTATAAATGAAATTACTTGTCGGTGATCACTTAAGTTCTTTGCTTTAACAGTCAAAGCAATTTCACCTTCTTCTGTAAACTTTATGGCATTACCAATCATGTTTATTAGCACCTGCTTAATTCTTCCTTCATCACCATGTATATAAATGGGCACATTATCATCTATGCAATACCGGAGGGATATGTTTTTTTGTAGTGCTTTTACTCTTGGTAAAGAAATAGAGATAACCGTTTTGATCATTGTTGCTATACAAAAATCAGTCTTGTATAAGTCAAGTTTTTCAGCTTCTATTTTAGAAATATCAAGAATGTCATTTATGATTTCTAAGAGCAGGTTACTACTTTCCTGCATCGTCATTATTAATTCCTTTTGGGTAGCAGTTGGCTCCTCTTGCAATAACAATTCGGTTATGCCGATTATACCGTTTAACGGAGTTCTGATTTCATGGCTCATGTTAGCCACGAATTTTGTTTTTGCTTCTGTTGCTGCTTCTGCCTGCTGTTTTGCTTTTATGTAATGATGCTGTGAATCTTCAAGCTGTCTTTTGCTGATTATCAATTCGCTGTGGTCAACATCGTAGCTGCTTTTAAAATACGCAACTAATAAACCCATAACAAGAATTACAATCACTCCCGAACTGATTAAGTTCAGCTCTTTTTGCACCTGCGTTTTATAAGGAACGACCCATTCAGGATGTATTTGTTCAAGATGGAATAAAATAGCTACAGACAGAACGATCATAGCAATATAAAACATGTAGCTACTCTTGTTAACCAATAAAAGGCCAAGGCACATCAACAAAATAAATATAGGTAAGGTTGAGCCTTGTATTCCTCCATTAAAAAACCAAACAGGATAAAGGTGAAAAAGGCTTATAACCAGGTAAGGTAAAATTACTTTACTGTAAATATTCTTATAACGGGCTAAGTAAAAGGCAAGAAATGACGTACATCCCAGTATAACAACAACAACGTTTAACAGCCACGATAAACCCAACCAAAGATTGAAGAGTAATAAAAGTGCATTAACGAAAGTGGCTGTAAATGCCACACCATTGAACACTTTGTTTTCAATAGTAAGGTGGTTTTCGTATAAGCCTACAAAAGAGTTTATGCGTCTCATGATAGGGGCATGGTATTGCCTTATTGGATTTAGTCAGAGACATTAACGTTCTTTTATAGTAAATTATTATAATGCAGCCGGTTAAACACCGCCCATAACAAACATTTGCTCCATTGTTGGAGTAGGGCTACCACCTTTTTTCTCTAAGGTTATGGCAAAAGCCTGGGCTTTGGGAATATTTTTCATCTTGCAGGCACCTTCGCATTCGGGATCGAGCATGCCGGCATCTACAGGTTTTCCATCAACTAAAGCCCACAACTGGTATTGTTTATCATGTGATGGAGTAGGGAGCTTATTAGTGAGCAAGTAAACATCTTTGGTGCTTTTATCCCAAAAAACGGTAGTCATTAAACCATTATCTTTTCCTGGTACGGCTGCAAGCGTTATTTTAAGCATACCGGGATTAGCCATCATACGAGCAGCTAATTGCCAGTCATTCAATTTTGTTTGATAGATATTATTGCTTGCCTGTAACGAGTTTCTTTCGGTAAGCAGAGCCTGGTATCTCTGAGACGTATCACTATAGCGATTATAGAAATAAATATTTAAAACGGAGCTAACTACTAATGCAATTATAGATGCTGCTGCTGCAATTCTCCAAAACTTTATTGAGCGCACGGGTGTTTCTTGTTCCTGAACATGTTCAGTATTAGAAACTGCAGAAATTGTAGATCCTGAAGTTACATTGAGGGATAACGACTGCATTATCTTGCTCTTTATTTCCGGTGGAGGAACTACAGCATTCGCCATTGCTTGTTGTTCAACTGAATCAGCAAAATCATCAACTGCTTTTTGCACTTCAGGATGTTGAATCATCAATTGCTCTACTTCAGCAACTTCTTCATCAGTAGCCATCCCAAGCACATAGCTTTCAATAATTCCACTTTGTATGTATGCTTGTATATCCACTACAGCTTAATCACTTGTTTTAATTGTATCAATGCGCTTCTCATTCTTGTTTTTACAGTCCCTAAGGGTATGTTCAACATCTTCGAAATCTCATCTTGCGTAAACCCTTGGAAATAAGATAGATCAATTAGTATTCTATAATCATCTTTTAAATTATGTACCAGTTTTTTTAGTCCAATTTTGTCTGTGTTGATATTGGTACTTCCACCGGCATCATAAATATTTTCAGTCAACTCACGATTCTTTTGATTTTTCTGATAGCCCTTACTTCTAACCGCATCTATACTTGCGTTTCTTGCAACATTCAACATCCAGGTAAATAATCTTCCTTTTGTATCATCATACGTTTCGATCTGCCGCCAAATTTTGATAAAGACTTCCTGCAGAACATCGCTGGCAAAATCTTTATCCGAAACAATATTTAGAATAATAGAATAAAGAGAACCTGAATAATGATCATACAGATAACTATATGCCTCTTGCTGACGCTGTTTTAATAGCATCACCAATTCACTTTCACTATATAATTTCACTTCAGTCAAGTGGGGAGCTGGGTAGTTAACCTTTCGGTTGATGGATAATATAAATACGGCAATTTAATCTGAATGGTTTTTATTATGCAACGATTGCTTTGTAAGCTTCGGCATCCATCAATGCTTCTACATCTGCTGTACTATCAACCGACATTTTTATCATCCAACCCTGACCATACGGATCAGTATTTACTAACTCGGGTTGGTTTGAAAGAGCAGGATTAACTTCATTAACCGTACCTGCAACGGGAAGAAATAAGTCACTTACTGTTTTAACTGCTTCAACTGTACCGAAAACTTCTTCGGCCTGTAGTGCCTTTCCTGTAGAGTCAATATCTACATAAACAATATCACCCAGTTCTCTTTGTGCAAACTCTGTGATGCCTATTGTTGCAATACTTCCATCTAATCTAACCCATTCGTGGTCTTTAGTATATTTTAATCCTTCAGGAAAATTCATGTGTTTTGGTTTTTATGTTTTAAACAATCGTGTAAATTAGTTGAGCAGCCTGATCTTCATCCTAACATTTTGAAGCGGACGATCTGCTGGACCTTTAGCAACTTTAGCAATTTTGTCAATCACATCAA